>DVFT01000176.1 GCA_018713105.1 Candidatus Limivivens merdigallinarum
CTCTCCGTGAATATTGACGCAGGTGCGGAGAAGATCATGGAGGTGCTGGAAGAGGCAGGGGAAGTCTCTGATATCAGCGGTCAGCCGGACACCAATGTGGGCAATATGCTTGCCAACATTAAGAGCGGGATGGAGGCAGTATCGGTGGAGGGATATGATTTCATCCACATCACCGACCTTCTGGCGGTTGATACATTGGCTCCCGTGATGATCTCCGGCTCCCTGGCAGGGGAGACCTGTATGGAGAAGGCAGTCGGGATCGCCGCGATGGTCAAGACCCGTCAGCTTCCCATGGAGAAGATCGCGCGTAGGCTCAGCGAGGAATTGGGCGTCTATGTGAAGGTAGCAGGTGTGGAGGCGGTGATGGCGTCTTTGGGAGCCCTCACCACACCGGGCACGAGGCTTCCCATTGCCATCCTGGATATGGGAGGAGGTTCCACGGATGCGGCGATTATTGATGAAGCCGGAAACGTGAGGACGACCCACCAGGCAGGAGCCGGGGAACTGGTATCTATGCTGATCCAGACAGAGCTGGGCTTGCAGAGCCGGGCGACGGCGGAGCAGATCAAGAAATATCCGCTGGCAAAGGTGGAGAGCTTGTTCCATATGCGGCTGGAGACCGGAGCTATGGAATTTTCTAAGGAATCTTTTGATCCCAGGTATTACGGGCATGTCGTCCTTCTG
This sequence comes from Candidatus Limivivens merdigallinarum, assembly GCA_018713105.1. Lineage (GTDB taxonomy): Bacteria > Bacillota > Clostridia > Lachnospirales > Lachnospiraceae > Limivivens > Limivivens merdigallinarum. Next base: position 685 of record DVFT01000176.1, read on the forward strand.
ACTCCGGGAGAGCTGCTTCGGATTGAGGAGGATATTCCCATGGAGAAGATCCGGGCGGTACGCCGGGAGGCGAAACGTAAGGTCTTCGTCACCAATGCGGTTCGCGCTTTGAAAGCAGTAGCGCCGGGCGGAGATCTGAAAGCGATCCCCAATGTGGTTCTGGTGGGCGGTTCCGCGGAGGATTTCGAGATTCCCGAGATGCTGATGGAGGAGCTGGCAAACTACCGGATCGTCTGCGGACGTGGAAATATCCGGAGAGTGGAAGGTCCGAGAAATGCCGTGGCGACCGGACTGGTTCTGTCCTATCTCGGCGGTGCGGGCTGATCGGGAGGATGAGGAGGAATCGGATATGGTGGTGAATAAGCCTTCCATTTTTATCTATACATACGAACCGGATAGGGAAGACCTGAAGGAAATCCTGGCAGGGATTGAAGAGGAAGGCGTTCTCTATGAGGTTTATGAAAAAGAGCAGGAATCGGTGGAGAAGCTTGCCTTTGAGGCAGCCAATGATTCCATGCTGGGTTCCGGAATCGGAATCAGCCGAAAGGAGATGGCGATGCAGATGCGCCTTCTTCCTCTTGGCAAGAACGTTTTTCGGTTGTATAATCCCAGTAGGGAGGCTCTTCGGATGCTGGGCGCCAACAGCGCCCGGGCAGTGAAGAAGATGCCTTTCAAGGAGTAAAGAGGACGATAAGTATGAATATATACACGAAAAATGGGGATGGGGGCATGACAAGCCTCATCCATGCCAGCAATATCCCGAAATCGGACTGCCGGATTGAACTGGTAGGTACCTTAGATGAGCTGAACAGCCATATCGGGTTGATCAAATCCGAGATTGGACGGCAGGATATCATCGAGAGGCTCACCAATATTCAGAACCATCTGATGACAGTCATGGCAGGGATTGCTGATCCGCACAACATGAAATACAGATTGAAGCCGGAGGAGACCGAAGAGCTGGAAGAGGAAATTGACCGTCTGGTAAGCCTTTATGACCAGAAGAAAGGGTTTGCATTCGTCCTTCCGGGCGGAAATCCCTTAAGCGCTAAGATTGATGTGGCGAGGACGGTTGCGAGAAGGGGAGAGCGGAAGCTTTCCACAGTCAGCATCAAATACGGGTCAGATGCCAATGCGAAAAAGTACCTGAACCGTCTGGCAGACTATCTCTATGCCCTGGCTCGTTATATGGATAAAGTTTTCGTTGACCGCAAGGAAGACGGGCAGCTTCAAAACGCGGCGAAGGAAAGTACGCGGATGGCAGACGAAGACCATGGCGGCAGAAGCGTCCCGGAAACGATGCGGAGGGCGGAAGCCGTACAACAGCAGGCAGCGCCTGAAAAACCGGAAGGTTCGTCCGGCGGCCGATTTAAAGAAATGGCAGGGAATCTCATGGAAAATATTAATGACGCAGTGGTTCAGGAGGTTTTAAAGCGCGTGGCAGGTCCGATGAGGATCAATCTGTCTTCAGCCAAAAAACTGATCGAACGCATTGAGGATGAATCCAGAAGGAGAGGGCTTAAGTCCGTCATTGCAGTCTGCGGTCCCGACGGGAACCCAATTGCTGTCCATGTGATGGATGATGCCTTTCTGGTGAGTTTTGATGTGGCGATGAAGAAAGCCTATACCTCCGTGGCAGTGAAGATGTCCACCAAAGAGCTGAGTGTGCTTGCCCAGCCGGGCGGTACCTTCTACGGAGTGGATAAGATGGACAACGGAAAGATCGTCATCTTCGGGGGAGGGGTTCCCCTTACGATAGACGGCAGGATCATCGGAGGTCTTGGCATCAGCGGAGGCACCGGGGAGGAGGATCATTCCCTGGCAGAATATGGAGCGTCCATTCTGCGGGAGGTGCTCTAAATCGAAAAGAAAGAACAAAAAAGAAGCTTTTTGCGGCTTCTTTTTTTGTTGCCGGAAGATTGCTTTGCAGTTTCTGTAAAAGTCTGGTATACTTAAATCTATGTTTGGAAACAGTAAGCAAAAGAGGAGGAAGGCCAGTGAAGATAAAAACAGATGCTTATGAGCTGATCAAACAAGAAGAGCTTGACAATATACGTTCCATGGGATATCTGTTCCGCCATAAAAAGACCGGCGCCCGTGTGGCGGTGGTCTCCAACGACGATGAAAACAAAGTATTCCACATTGCGTTCCGCACTCCGCCCAGTGACAGCACGGGAATTCCCCATATCCTGGAGCACAGTGTTCTTTGCGGAAGCAGAAAATTCCCCTCCAAGGATCCCTTCGTGGAGCTGGTGAAGGGTTCCCTCAATACCTTTTTGAATGCCATGACCTATCCGGACAAGACGATGTACCCCATTGCAAGCTGCAATGACCAGGATTTCAAGAATCTGATGGATGTCTATCTGGACGCGGTGTTTTATCCCAACATTTACCGGAAGGAAGAGATTTTCCGCCAGGAGGGCTGGTCCTATCAGTTGGAAGACGCAGAGGGAGAATTGAGCTATAACGGCGTGGTCTACAATGAGATGAAGGGTGCGTTCTCCTCACCGGAGGATGTGCTGGATCGGGAGATCATCAATTCCCTGTTTCCGGATACGCCCTATGCCAACGAGTCGGGAGGGGATCCGGCATGCATACCGGATCTGTCCTACGAGGATTTTCTTGCGTTCCATCAAAAATACTACCACCCCTCCAACAGCTTCGTCTATCTGTATGGGAATATGGATGTGGAGGAACGGCTGGGCTTTTTGGACCGGGAATACCTGAGCCATTTTGAGGCAAAGGAAATCCATTCTGAAATTCCCCTCCAGAAGCCGTTTTCTGAAATGCGCACGGTCAGGAAGCAGTATTCCATCTCCCAAAGCGACAGCCTGATGGAGAATACCTATCTCTCCTACAACACTGCCATCGGAACCAGCCTGGATACCGTGATGGCAAATGCCTTCGCGGTCATCGAGTATGCGCTGCTTTCTGCTCCGGGAGCTCCCTTAAAGCAGGCGCTTTTGGACGCGGGAATCGGCAAGGATATCATGGGTTCCTACGACAGCGGTACTTACCAGCCGATCTTCAGCATCACGGCGAAATTTTCCGAAGCGGACAGAAGTGAGAAATTCCTCGCCATCATCAGGCAGGAGCTGACCAGGATCGTACAGGAAGGGCTGGATGAGAAGGCGCTCCGGGCAGGCATCAATTATATGGAATTTAGGTACCGGGAGGCGGATTTCGGCAATTTCCCCAAAGGGCTGATGTACGGTATCGATATGATGGATACCTGGCTGTACGACGATGACTGTCCATTCGGATATCTGAAACAGCTGGATGCCTTTGAGATTCTGAAAGAAAAGGTAGGAACCAGCTACTACACAGACCTGATTAAGAAATGGCTTCTGGACAATCCCCATGCCACCCTGGTGATCGTGGAGCCAAAGAAAGGGCTGTCTGACGAGATTGAGGAAGAGACCAGGAGGAAGCTTGACGCCTACAAGGCGGGCTTGTCCCAGAAAGAGATCGGGGAGCTGGTGGAAAAGACGAAAAAACTCCGTGCTTTCCAGGAGACTCCCTCCACCAGGGAGGAGCTTTTGGCAATTCCGATGCTTTCCAGGGAGGATATCAGAAAGGAGACCTTGGAACTTCGGAACGAGGAGCACAAAGTGGGAGATTCCGTGCTCCTTCATCAGGACTATTTTACCAATGGGATTGCCTATGTGGATCTGATGTTTGATATGAAGTATGTGCCAAAGGAGGATGTTCCCTATGTAGGGCTTCTGAAAGCCGTGCTGGGGATGATGGGAACGGAGCATTACAGCTACGGGGAGCTGTTTAATGAGATCAATATGCAGACGGGAGGTATCTTCCCGGCGGTTACCATCTTCCAGAACAACAAGAAATCCGACCGGCATTTGAGTATTTTTGCCATCAAGGCGAAAACGCTGTACGAGAAGCTGCCCTTTGCCTTTGAGATGATGGAGGAGATTCTGTTCCATACGGATTTTTCCGATACGAAGCGTTTGGCGGAACTGATCTCCGAGCAGAAATCCAAGCTTCAGATGCGCTTAACTTCCAGCGGACATACCACGGCGATCGTCCGGGGAATGGCGTATTTCTCAGAAATCTATGCCTACAGCGATGCGGTTACGGGAATTGGATACTATAAGCTGATCGAGGAGCTGGATGAAACGTTCGAGGAGAAAAAAGAAGAGGTTGTAAGGCGGCTTCAAAATTTGTGCCGGCTGATTTTCAGGAAGGATACCTTCATCGGCAGTGTGACGGCGGAACAAGAAGGATTTGAAAAGGTATACCCGCTGACGGAGAACCTTCTTGGGAAGCTTCCCGTCGAACCTTTGGATGTGCCCTCCTATACCATGGTTCTAGGCAGGAAAAACGAGGGCTTTTTGACCTCGTCCAAGGTACAGTATGTAGCGCGCTGCGGCAATTTCCGGGCAAGCGGCCTGAAGTATACCGGAGCTTTGAAGATTCTGAAGCTTATTTTAAGCTATGAGTATCTCTGGGTGAATATCCGGGTCAAGGGCGGCGCTTACGGCTGCATGAGCGGATTTGGACATATGGGGGATTCCTATTTCGTTTCCTACCGGGATCCCAATCTTGGCGCGACCAATCAGGTCTACGAAGGAATCGCGGATTATGTCAGGAATTTTGACGTGGATGACAGGGACATGACGAAATACGTCATCGGAACCATGAGCGAGCTGGATACCCCGCTGACGCCGAGGGCTTTGGGAGCCAGGGCGATGACTGCCTGGATGAGCGACAGTACCGTGGAGGACTTCCAGAGAGAACGGGATGAGATCCTTTCCGCCACCCAGGAGGATATCAGGAAACTGGCGCCCATTGTGGAGTCTATTTTAAAGGACGGATCTCTCTGCGTCATCGGAGGGGAGGACCGGCTGAAGAAGGAGAAGGAACTGTTTAAAGAACTGAAACCACTGATAGGAGAAGAAACCAATTCATGAATAAAACGTACAAATCCGGATTTGTTACCCTGATCGGACGCCCCAATGTGGGAAAATCCACACTGATGAACCATCTGATCGGTCAGAAGATCGCCATCACCTCCAGAAAACCGCAGACGACCAGAAATAGGATCCAGACGGTCTATACCTCAGAGAGGGGACAGATTGTTTTTTTGGACACTCCCGGCATCCATAAGGCAAAGAACAAGCTGGGCGAATATATGGTAAATGTGGCGGAGAGGACCATCAGCGATGTGGACGTCATCCTCTGGCTGGTGGAGCCCACCCATTTTATCGGGGCAGGAGAGCGGCATATCGCGGATCAGTTAAAGAGGGTGAAGACGCCGGTCATCCTGGTGATCAACAAGATTGATAAAGTGAAGAAAGAAGAGATACCGGGAGTTATGGAGGAATACCGAAAGCTCCTTCCCTTTGCAGAGATCATACCGGTCTCTGCGCTCCACTCCCGCAATCTGGATACGATTCTTGACTGTATTTATAAATACCTGCCCTACGGACCGATGTTTTACGATGAGGATACGGTGACGGATCAGCCGAGACGCCAGATCGCAGCGGAGCTGATCCGGGAGAAGGCGCTGCGCTGCCTGGGAGAGGAGGTTCCACATGGCATCGCGGTTGCTATTGACCGGATGGAGGAGCGGCAGGACGGCTCCCTGGTGGATATTGATGCCACGATCATCTGTGAGCGGGATTCCCACAAAGGAATTATCATCGGAAAGGGCGGAAGTATGCTGAAAAAGATCGGCAGCCTTGCCCGGACGGATATCGAGGATCTGATGGAGATGCCGGTGAACCTAAAGCTCTGGGTGAAAGTCAAGAAAGATTGGAGAGACAGTGATTTTCTGATCAAAAATTTCGGCTATGACAAGAAGGAACTGTAAATGAACGAGTTAGAGAAGCTGACTGGTATGGTGCTGAAGCAGGCACCCATCGGGGAGTTCGACAAAAGGCTGGTGCTCCTGACCCGGGAGCACGGAAAGGTGACCGTGTTCGCCAAGGGCGCAAGGAGGCAGAACAGCCCGCTTCTGGCGCCCACGAATCCTTTTGTGTTCGGAGTGTTCTTCTGTTTTCGCGGGAGGGACAGCTTCCGGCTGTCCCAGGTGGAGGCGAAGGAATATTTCCGGGAGCTTTCCATGGATCTGGAGCTGGCGATGTACGGGTTCTATTTTCTGGAATTTGCCGACTACTATACCAGGGAAAACAACGATGAATCTGAGATGCTGAAGCTTCTCTACGGAGCCATGAAGGCGCTGATCCGCGGAAAGCAGGACAAAAGGCTGATCCGCTATACCTTTGAGCTGAAGGCAATGGTATTGAACGGAGAATATCCGGAGGTCTTTGCCTGCACAGGCTGCGGGAAGAAGGAAGGGCTTTTCGCTTTTTCTTTAAGGGATAACGGATTTCTCTGCGAGACCTGCGCCAAGGGCAGAGGCAGGAGGGTGAAAACCTCTACGGTCTATACGTTCCAATACATTGTTTCTTCCCCTGTCGGGAAGGTCTTCGCCTTTGACGTGACGGAGGAGATCCTCCAGGAGATTCAATGGATCATGGAAGGGTTCCGGAAAAAATGGATCGATCACGCTTTTCATTCCCTTCAAATGCTAGAGACGGGTGAAAATTCCTGAAGGCGCTTCTTTACAAGGAGAAAAATACGTGTTAGAATAAAGTGTTTTAAATAGAATGGTACATAGAAATTGATAGGAGGTTCCTATGAAGAAGGTTCGATTCCTGTGTCTGACGGTTTTGACCATGGGACTTTTGACAGGATGCCAGAGGTTTTCCCCGGACGGAACGGCGGTAACGATCAGAAGCAATGGAAAGATCCAGTCAGTGGTGAAGGAGTCTTTCGACAAGGAGTATTACAGCGAAGAAGAATTACAAGCGGAAATCGAAAATGCAGTATCCCAGTACAACACGAATGCTGGCGCTGAGAACGTAGAGCAGAAAGGATTCAGTGTCGAGGATCAGGTGGCGACTTTGGAGATCGACTATGCCACGGGAGAAGATTACGCGAATTTTAATAATGTGACGTTCTTTACCGGGGATGTCCTGACGGCTTATTACGATGCAGGATATGATTTTCAGGCAACCTTCCAAAGCGTAGAAAAGGGGACGGTAGTGTCCTCCGCTGTCACCAGGGAGGAAGTGCTGAACAGTTATAACTACGATATTCTGATCCTGGAGGAGCCCATTGAAGTGAAGGTTCCGGGCAACATCGTCTACGCCAGCACGAATGTGGAGATTACCGGCAAAAATACGGCAAGAGTGGTCTCTCCGGATGCCGAGACAGCCGAGACAGAAAGCGAGACAGAGACGGAAAGCACTTCCGAAAGCGGAGAAGTGCAGACTGTGGCACTGGAGCCCATGACAGAGGAAACAGGGGAAGAAGAAAGTATACAGCTTGCCTATATTTTATATAATTAGCAGGAAAGAGAAGGAGATTCGATCATGGAAAAAACAATGGACAAAATCGTTGCACTAGCGAAATCCAGAGGATTCGTATATCCGGGTTCCGAGATTTACGGAGGCCTTGCCAATACCTGGGATTACGGAAACTTAGGGGTAGAGCTGAAGAATAATGTAAAGAAAGCATGGTGGAAGAAATTCATCATGGAAAACCACTATAACGTAGGCGTGGACTGCGCCATTTTGATGAACCCGCAGACCTGGGTGGCGAGCGGCCATCTGGGCGGATTCTCCGATCCTTTGATGGACTGTAAGGAATGCCATGAGCGTTTCCGCGCAGACAAGCTGATCGAGGATTACTGCCAGGAGAAGGGCATTGCTTTGGAAAATTCGGTGGACGCCTGGAGCCAGGAGGAGATGAAGAGCTTCATCGACGAACACCAGGTACCCTGCCCCAGCTGCGGAAAACACAATTTCACAGACATCCGCCAGTTTAATCTGATGTTCAAGACCTTCCAGGGCGTGACGGAGGATGCAAAGAATACGGTGTATCTAAGACCTGAGACGGCTCAGGGGATTTTTGTCAACTTCAAAAATGTCCAAAGAACTTCCAGAAAGAAGATCCCCTTCGGAATCGGCCAGATCGGAAAATCCTTCCGAAATGAGATTACTCCGGGCAACTTCACATTCCGTACCAGAGAATTCGAACAGATGGAGCTGGAGTTCTTCTGTGAGCCGAATACAGATCTTGAGTGGTTTGATTACTGGAGGAGTTTTTGTATCAACTGGCTGAAATCCTTAGGGATGAAAGAGGAGGAAATGCGTGTCCGCGACCATGAACCGGAGGAATTGTCCTTCTACAGCAAGGCGACTACGGACATTGAGTTTTTGTTCCCCTTCGGCTGGGGAGAGCTGTGGGGAATCGCAGACCGTACCGATTATGACCTGACACAGCATCAGAATGTTTCCGGAGAGGATCTGAGTTACTTTGATGACGAAAAGAAGGAGCGCTATATCCCCTATGTCATCGAGCCGTCTCTGGGAGCGGACCGGGTGGTGCTGGCGTTCCTCTGCAGCGCTTATGACGAGGAGGAGCTGGAAGGCGGAGATATGAGAACGGTTCTTCACTTCCATCCGGCGCTTGCCCCGGTGAAAATCGGAGTCCTGCCTCTTTCCAAAAAGCTGGCAGAGGGCGCAGGCAAGGTATACGACCTGCTTTCCCAGGAATGGAACTGCGAGTACGATGACAGAGGAAACATCGGAAAACGTTACAGAAGGCAGGACGAGATCGGAACGCCCTTCTGCGTGACTTATGACTTTGAATCCGAGACGGACGGGGCCGTGACGGTGCGCGACCGTGACACCATGGAACAGGAGCGGGTGAAGATCGAAGACCTGAAGGCTTATTTCCAGGAAAAGATGGCATTTTAACAAGGAGAGGAAACCCATGAGCAAAGTGAGAACACGTTTTGCCCCCAGCCCCACAGGAAGGATGCATGTGGGGAATTTGAGGACAGCGCTTTATGCATATCTGATCGCAAAGCATGCGGGAGGAGACTTTATCCTCCGGATCGAGGATACGGATCAGGAACGTTACGTGGAGGGAGCGGTGGATATCATTTACCGTACGCTTCAGGAGACCGGGCTGATCCACGATGAAGGGCCGGACAAGGACGGAGGGGTAGGTCCCTACGTCCAGAGCGAGCGCCAGGCACAGGGCATCTACATGGAATATGCCAAGAAGCTGGTGGAAAAAGGAGAGGCATATTACTGCTTCTGCGACAAGGAGCGGCTGGAATCCTTAAAACAGGAGATCGCGGGCAAGGAGATCGTCGTGTATGACAAGCACTGCCTGCATCTTTCCAAGGAAGAAGTGGAAGCCAATCTGAAGGCAGGCAAGCCTTTCGTCATCCGCCAGAATATGCCTACCGAAGGAACGACGAAATTCGAGGACGAAATCTATGGCGTCATCGAGGTGCCAAATGCGGAACTGGATGATATGATCCTGATCAAATCCGACGGCTATCCCACCTACAACTTTGCCAATGTGGTGGACGACCATCTCATGGGGATCACCCATGTGGTGAGAGGAAACGAGTATCTGTCCTCCGCGCCCAAATACAACCGTCTCTATGAGGCATTTGGTTGGGAGGTGCCGGTGTACGTGCATTGCCCGCTGATCACCAATGAGGAGCACAAGAAGCTCAGCAAGAGAAGCGGCCATTCTTCCTACGAGGATCTCATCGAGCAGGGCTTTGTGACGGAGGCAGTCATCAATTACGTGGCTTTGCTGGGATGGTGCCCTACTGACAACCGGGAGATTTTCTCCCTGCCGGAGCTGGTGGAAGCCTTCGACTATCATCACATCAGCAAATCCCCCGCGGTCTTTGATATCGGGAAGCTGAAGTGGATGAACGGGGAATACATCAAAGCCATGGAGTTTGAGAAATTCTATGAAAGAGCGCTGCCCTATATCCAGGAAACCATCCACAAGGATCTGGATTTCAGAAAGATTGCCGAGATGGTGAAGACCCGGATCGAGATCTTCCCGGATATTCCGGCGCTGATCGATTTCTTCGAGGCGGTTCCCGAGTATGACAGCTCCATGTATGTGCACAAAAAGATGAAAACCAACGAGGAGACTTCCCTGAATGTCTTAAAGGAGGTGCTCCCTGTTCTGGAGGAGCAGGAGGATTACAGCAATGATGCCCTCTATGCCCGTCTGACAGAGTTTGTCAAGGAAAAAGGATATAAGAACGGCTATGTGCTGTGGCCGATCCGTACGGCTGTCTCCGGCAAGCAGATGACACCTGCGGGAGCTACGGAGATCATGGAGATCATCGGAAAGGAAGAATCAGTTGCCAGAATCAAAGCAGCAATTGAAAAACTCAGTTAAAAGAATATTAAGTGAATCACAAAGACAGGCGGTCACCCATGTGGATGGTTCCTGTCTTTGTTTAGCAGGACCTGGATCGGGAAAGACGACGGTGATCACGGAACGGGTCCGTTATCTTTTGGAGGAACAGAAGATCTCACCCCTTTCGATCCTGGTGATCACCTTCACGAAGGCTGCCGCTGTGGAGATGCAGGAGCGTTTCACAAAGCTGCATGGGAATCAGAGATGTCCCGTTACGTTTGGAACGTTCCATTCCGTCTTTTTCTGGATCCTCAGGCAGGCGTACCATCTGAATGCCTCCAATATCCTTAAGGAAGATCAGAAGTACGGGATCATCCGGGAACTGATCGACAAGACCAAACTGGAGATCGAGGATGAGACGGAATTCATCCAGGGCATCACCGGGGAAATCAGCCTGGTCAAGAACGATCGGATTCCTCTTGAGAACTATTATTCCAAAAACTGTTCTGAGGAACTATTCCGAAAGATTTATACCGGCTACCAGGAGCGGATCGAGTCCATGCACCTTCTGGACTTTGACGACATGCTGGTGATGTGCTACCAGCTTCTGAAGAAACGGGAGGATATCCGCCGCGGCTGGCAGGAGCGGTTCCAATACATTCTGATCGATGAGTTTCAGGATATCAACAGCATTCAGTACGACACCGTCCGTCTGCTGGCAGAACCTAAGGATAATTTGTTTATTGTGGGAGACGACGACCAGTCCATCTACCGATTCAGAGGGGCAAGACCCGAGATTATGCTGAATTTTGAGAAGGATTATCCGGGAGCAACGAAGATCCTGCTGGCGGAAAATTACCGTTCCACGGAGAATATCATCCGGGCAGCAGGAAAAGTCATCGCCTTCAACGAGAAACGTTTCCCAAAGGAAATTCACGGCGTGCGGGAAAAGGGGGATCCGGTGGAGATCCACAGCTTTGCCAATCCCACCCAGGAGGCTTCCGTTCTCTTAAAGAAGATCCAGGAATACCGAAAACAGGGGTACGAATATCGGGATCTCGCCGTCCTCTTCCGCACCAATACCGGCGCCCGGATCGTGGTGGAGAAGCTGATGGAGTACAACCTTCCCTTCCAGATGCGGGACAGCCTGCCCAATATCTATGAGCACTGGATCACCAAGGATATTCTCTGTTATCTCAGGCTGGCAAGAGGAAGCCGGAAACGGCAGGATTTTCTGAAGATTGCCAACCGTCCCAAACGGTACATCGCCAGGGAGGCGCTGGAGGATTCGGAGATTTCCTTTCTGGCGCTCAGGAGATATTATGAGAACCGGGACTGGATGCTGGATCGGATCGACCGGCTGGAATACGATTTGAAGGTGTTGGGCGGTATGGCGCCCTATGCGGCTATCAACTACATCCGCCACGGGATCGGGTATGAGAAATACCTGGAAGAATATGCAGAGTTTCGGCGGATCAAGGTGGAGGAGCTGTATGAGGTCTTAAACGAGCTCTCAGAAGGGGCAAAAGAGTTTCAGACTTATGAAGCATGGCTCCAGCACATGGAGGAGTACAAAGAGGTGCTGGAAGAGCAGGCAAGGCAGCGCCGGGAATCCGGGGAGGGCATCACTCTCACCACCCTGCACAGCTCCAAGGGACTGGAATTTCCGGTGGTGTTTATCCTGGATATCAACGAAGGGGTCATCCCCCACCGAAAAGCGGTGCTGGACGCGGACCTTGCTGAGGAACGGCGCATGTTCTATGTAGGCATGACCAGGGCAAAGGAGCATCTGCACCTTTACTATACCAAAGAGCGTTTCGGAAAGAAGCAGGAGGTATCCCAGTTTATCGAGGAACTTAGGGGGAAGAGGAAGCATGGGTAGTTGGAAAAGGACAGCCTGTCTGTGTGTACTGTTCCTGGCAATCACGGTAGTGTGGACGGTTTGTGGGGCAGAACGGGCAGAGGCGTCCGCACAGACAGATCCATTCCGCCAGGAGAAAGAGGAAGTATGGGCAGCCTTCCGGGAATCGGCAAGGGCTTATCTCAAGTCAAGGCTGCCAGGGGAATTTGACTTTGTGTGGGAAGCTCCCGATCCAGAAAGCGAAGATCCGGAAAGTTCTTCGGTTTCTGATCGGAATGGGGAGGTATCGGATGACGCCGGAACCACATCCGATCAGGAGCTTCTCTCAGATCCCAATGTACAGATCGTGCCGGAAATGCAGGAAAAGCTTCAGAAAGCCCTGGAAGCGGGGGAATCCCTGAATCAGAGGACGGGAAGGGCAGAGAGCAGGACGGAAACGGAGAGTGAGATTCCTTTTCAGGGAATCCAGGAGGTCTTCAATTACCTGTTCGTAGGAGATTCCCGCTTTGTAGGGATGGAAGAAACCGTCGGAAACGGTGAGGCAAGCTGGATCTGCGAGACAGCCATGGGACTTTCCTGGCTGCAGGATTCTGCAGGTCCCCTGATTGATGACATGGACCTGAACGGCTATGCAGTGGTGCTGAACTTAGGAGTCAATGACCTGGGAAATGTTTCCGGCTATGTGGCGTACCTGCAGGAAAAGGTGCCGCAGTGGCGGGAGAAAGGGGCAGCCGTTTACTACATGTCTGTAAATCCGGTAAGCGCTGGCGTATCGGTCACCAATGACGAGATTGCGGCATTTAACCAGACCATCTATGAGAATCTTCCGCCGGGGACGGGCTGGATCGATACGATGAATTATCTTCTGGAGGATGGGTTTACCGCTCCGGACGGGCTTCATTACGATTCCGCTACGTATCAGAAAATCTATCAGTACGCTATGGAGGCGATTCAATGACCATCGAAATCAGGAGAGAAGAAGAAAAGGATTACCATCAGGTAGAAGAACTTACCCGCAAAGCCTTCTACAATGTCTATATGCCGGGATGCACAGAGCATTATCTGGTTCATATCATGCGGTCCCACAAGGATTTTGTGCCGGAACTGGCTCTGGTGCTGGAGGATACGGAGACTGGCAGGATCATAGGGAATGTCATGTACACGAAAGCCAGGCTGGTGGACGAAAACGGCGGGGAAAAGACCATCCTTACCTTTGGACCGGTGAGTATCCTGCCGGAGTATCAGAGAAAAGGATATGGAAAACGTCTGCTGGAAGCTTCTTTTGAGAAGGCAAGAGAACTTGGGTATGAAGCCATCGTCATCTTCGGGGCTCCTGCCAACTACGTGGGCAGCGGCTTCCTAAGCTGCAAGAGATACCGTGTCTCCCCGGAGGGAGGCAGCTATCCTGCCGCCATGCTGGTCAAGGAATTAAAAGAGGGCGCGCTTGGCGGAAGGGCCTGGACCTACTATGACAGCCCGGTGATGAATTTTGACGAAGAAGCGGCAAAGCGTTTTGACGACCGCCTGGAACTCATGGAAAAGAAGGTTCTGCCAAGCCAGGAGGAATTTTATATTTTGTCCCATTCTGTGATCCAGGAGGGATGAAAGGGACAGAGAAAAGACGGGGCTGTATGTTTGCACAGTCCCGTCTTTTCTTCTTGATTATTCTTCTGCGTCTACCAGTTCATCGAACTCGGCATCGTCCAGCATCTGGTCGAAGGCATCCGCCACCTTCTCGTATTCATCGTCGTCTTCAATATTGTCGAGACTTGGCTGCCCATTCTCCTCCTTGAAGCGGTACAGGTAAACCTCTCCGTCCTCGTTTTCGCCGTTTTCATCCAGCGGGAGAAGGGCAATGTATTCTTTATCTTCTACAGGGAAGATGGTCAGGATGGCACATTCCTGAATCGTACCGTCATCCAGGGTCAGGGTAACCGTTGCCTGTCCGTCCGTACCGCAGTCACTCCCGCATCCGCAGCAGTCTCCGGAACATCCGGCACTGTGGTTTCCATCAAATTCGCTCATGTTTCCTACCTCATTTCTGAATATTCACGTTCCGGCAGCGTCAGGGAGAAATTCCATAGACGATACCGTGTATTCGTGTACCATCACTCTATCAGATGGACAGCAAAAAAGCAAGCTTTATTTCGTAGGTTTATCGATAAAATGGGGTTCCAGCTTGGAATAGACAATCCTCTGCGCACTGTAGAGTCCGTAATAGCCGGACAGCATATAGCTGACGCTGATGGCAAGGCAGTAGAGCAGCAGATTTCCGGAACCGAAAAGCTCGATGCCCAGTAGGATCGTGGCAAGGGGGCAGTTTACCACTCCGCAGAACAGGGAAAGCAGCCCCACAGCAGCGCCCAGCTGCGGTGTGATCCCAAGAAGCGGGGAGAGTGCACAGCCTAAGGTGGCGCCCACGGCAAAGGAGGGAACGATCTCTCCGCCTTTGAACCCAGCGCCTAAGGTGACTGCCGTAAACAGGATTTTGAGCAGAAAATCCCAGGAACCTGTACGGCCGGACAGCGCACTGGCCACCAGATCCATACCGGAATTGTTGAAATCACGGTTTCCAACCAAAAGTGTCAGGAGAATCACCAGGATACCGCCGGCAAGGATCCGAAAGTAGGGATTGGGAAACAAGCGTTTATAGAGGGAGCCGCCCTTGTGGATGGTCACACAGAACAGAATACTCACCAATGCACAGACAGCAGAGAGAATCAGGACCTTTCCGGCAATCACAAGGGAAAATTCTGCAGAAAGAGGGATCCCAAGGTAGGAAGGGGTCACGCCCAGAAAGGAAGCGAGGTAGTTGGCGATGATCGCGGAAAACAGGCAGGGAACCAGGGCGCTGTAGTGGATGATCCCCACGCTGATTACCTCCATGCAGAAGACAGCTGCAGTGACCGGAGTGGAAAAAAGGGCAGAAAAGACAGCGCTCATGCCGCACATGATGAGGACAGAGCGATCCCTCGGGGGGAGTTTTAGCTTCTGGCTGATGTAGGTACCGATGCTGCCTCCGATCTGCAGGGCAGCCCCCTCCCTTCCGGCAGAACCGCCGCCGAGATGTGTGAGGGTGGTTCCGATAAAGATCAGAGGAGCCAGACGGATAGATACCTTCTCAGGACTGTGGATGGAGTTTAGGATGGCATTGGTGTCTGAATGGTGTTCCATATTCTGCTGTTGGTAGAGAAATACGATTACAATACCGAAAAGCGGGAGCAGATACAGAAGCCAGGAATGGCTTTGGAACAGATCCGTAGCATAATGGATGGAGAAGTGAAAGGCTGTTCCCACAATACCGCACACGATTCCCATCCCCAGGGCAAGAGCCAGCCATTTGAGGAAGGTAAGCGCAAAAGTACAGGCTGGCTTTAAGTGGTTTTGCAAATAGGTTTTCATAACGGTTCTCCTCAGGATTTTTTCTTCAGTTTATGCCCTTTCGACAGAAAATGCAAGGAAAACCTGTACAAATGGAGACGCCGGATGCTATAATGAGTACAGTTGTACAAAGCCAGACACCACAAAATAGGTGGAACAATAAACGTAAAGCGAGGAGAGACAGGATGAAATTGATATCTTGGAATGTAAACGGCTTGAGAGCTTGTCTGACCAAGGGCTTTCTGGATTTTTTTCACCAGATTGACAGTGATGTTTTTTGCCTTCAGGAGACGAAGCTGTCTGAAGGGCAGCTGAACCTTGAGCTTTTGGGGTACCATCAATATTGGAATTACGCGGAGAAAAAGGGCTATTCCGGAACAGCAGTGTTCACGAAGAAGGAACCCCTGTCGGTTTCCTATGGGATCGGCATGGAGGAACACGATCATGAGGGACGTGTGATCACCCTGGAGTTTGAAAACTTTTATCTGGTGACGGTATACACGCCTAATTCTCAGGATGGACTGAAAAGGCTGGATTACAGAATGCGCTGGGAAGATGATTTCCTTTCCTATCTGAAAGGGCTGGAAGAGAAAAAGCCGGTGATCTTCTGCGGCGATCTGAATGTTGCCCACAAAGAGATCGACCTGAAGAATCCCAAGACCAACCGGAAGAATGCAGGCTTCACCGATGAGGAGAGGGCGAAATTCACGAACGTGTGCGAGAACGGCTTTGTAGATACCTTCCGTTATTTTTACCCGGATCAGGAAGGCATCTATTCCTGGTGGTCTTACCGCTTTAAGGCGCGGGAGAAGAATGCCGGATGGCGGATTGATTATTTCTGCGTCTCGGACTGCCTGAAGGAGAAGCTTCTGGACGCCAAGATCCATACCGAGGTGTTCGGATCAGACCATTGCCCGGTGGAGCTGGATATTGAGCTTTGACCGGTTTGTGACCGTGATATCATCTGAATAGAAGGAATGGATAGAGACATGAATTTACTGACTATGGAGAACCTGTCCAAGGTATTTACCGAGAGAGAGGTTTTGAGTGGAACCGATTTTTCTGTGAACGAAGGGGAGAAGATTGGCGTAATCGGTGTGAACGGCACCGGAAAAAGTACGCTCCTTCGGATGATCGCCGGGGAGGAGGAGCCGGATGGAGGAAGGATCACAAAAGGAAACGGCGTGGTGATCCGCTACCTTCCTCAGACTTCCGTATTTCCGGAGGACATGACCGTGCTGGAGGCGGTCCTTCATGGAAATGTGGACAGGATCAATGAATGGAGCATCGAAAGCGAGGCAAGAGCGCTTCTCTATGAGCTTGGCATCACGGACACGGAGCAGAGGATGTCAGAGCTTTCCGGCGGTCAGAAGAAAAAGACTGCGCTTGCCAATGTCCTGCTGAAGAGTTCGGATATCCTGGTGTTGGACGAACCTACCAACCACCTGGACGGAGCCATGGCAGAGTGGCTGGAGGAGAGACTGATCCGATACCGCGGCGCCATCGTCATGGTTACCCACGACCGATATTTCCTGGATCGCATTGCAAACAGGATCGTGGAGCTGGATAAGGGAAAGATCTACAGCTATCCCGGCAGTTATTCCGAATTTGTACGTTTAAAGGAAGAACGGCAGAATATGGAGCTTGCCTCCGAAAGAAAAAGGAAGAGCATCCTGAAGAAAGAGTTGGAATGGCTGATGCGGGGGGCAAGGGCACGTTCCACCAAGCAGAAGGCGCATATCCAGAGAATCGAGGATATGCGGGCTGAGAAAGGAGTGGAGGAAGAAAAGACCCTGAAGATGGGTTCCCTTTCTTCACGGCTTGGCAAAAAAACCGTAGAGATCCAAAACCTTGCTAAGGCTTATGGAGAGAAGAAGCTGTTTGCCGAGTACAGTTATATGTTCCTGAAGAATGACCGGATCGGGATCGTAGGTTCCAATGGCTGCGGAAAGAGTACCCTCCTGAAGATCCTCGCCGGGGAGACAAAACCTGATGCCGGGGAGATTGAGATCGGTCCCACGGTGAAGATCGGCTATTTCTCCCAGGAGAGCGAGCATCTCCCGGAGGATATGCGGGTGATCGATTATGTGAAGGAAGCCGGGGAATATGTGCGGACAGAGGACGGTATGGTCACGGCAGCCCAGATGCTTGAAAACTTCCTGTTTGACGGTCCTATGCAGTGGGGCAGGATCGAGAAGCTTTCCGGCGGGGAGAAGAGGCGGCTGTATCTTTTGCGGATCCTGATGGAGGCGCCCAATATGCTCCTTCTGGACGAGCCCACCAATGATCTGGATATCAAGACACTTACCATCCTGGAGGATTATCTGGATCACTTTGACGGGATCGTCGTGACGGTCTCCCATGACCGATACTTTTTGGACCGGACGGTCAGCCGGATCTTTGCATTCGAGGACGGCAGAATCCGCCAGTATGAAGGCGGATACTCCGATTACCTGTTCAAAGTGGAGCAGGAGGGGAAGGAAAAAGGAGAAGGCGGAGAAAAGGAAGAAAGGGAGAAGCCTCAAAAGGAAAAAAGAGAAAAGCCCAAGAGCAGGAAATTAAAATTCAGCTACAAAGAAGAACAGGAATTTGGGACCATCGAGGGGGAGATTGAAGCGCTGGAAAACCGTCTCACCCAGATTGAAAACGAGATTTTGGAACATGCAAGGGATTATACGAAGCTGAACGAGCTGACCGAAGAAAAGACGAAAACGGAAGAAACTTTGCTGGAGAAGATGGAACGGTGGGAATACCTGACCGATCTGGCAGAGAAGATCAAGGCAGAAAGGGGGGCATCAGAATGAAAAAGCTGTGGAAAGAGATCAAACCCGGTGATCCGGCAGGGCAGGGAGTCTGGAAGACGGAGACAGGCATAAACTTCGCAGTGGCTGTGGAGACAGAGGAGCCGGTAAGCCTCCTCCTGTACCGTAAGGGCACAAAGAGGGTGAGCGCGGAGCTGCCGCTTGGGACGAAGACCATGGGAAATGTCTATTCCCTCTGCCTGGCAGAATTTCCTGCCGGGGATTATGAATATAATTATAAGGTGGGGGAGAACATCCTGACGGATGAACGGGCGGCGAGGATCGCCGGCAGAAAGCGCTTTGGAGAGCGGAGTCCTGCCGGGGAGGAGCACCAGATCCGGGGCGGTTTTGATTTTGGGGAATATGACTGGGAGGACGACTGTTTTCCCAAGATTCCCTATCAGGACGGGATCCTCTATCAGCTCCATGTCCGGGGATTCACTAAGGAAGCATCCTCCGGGGTGAAGGCAAAAGGGACGTTCCTCGGCATCACCGAGAAAATTCCCTACCTGAAAGAACTCGGCGTCAATCAGCTTTTGCTGATGCCGGCTTATGATTTTGAGGAATATCAGGAAGAGACGCAAAGCCCCTATCTGGATCCCTTAAGGGAGCAGAAGGTCAACTATTGGGGATATGCAGGTGGATATTATTTTGCGCCGAAGCCGACCTACAGCTACTCCAAGGATGCCAACCAGGAATTCCGGGATATGGTCAAGGCGCTTCACCGGGAAGGCATAGAAGTCCTGATGGAATTTTTCTTCGGGGCAGAGGCAAGCCCGTGTTTTGTGGCGGAGGTATGCAGATACTGGGCTTTTCGGTATCATGTAGACGGCTTCTGCCTGGTGGGAAATGGAAGC
This sequence comes from Candidatus Limivivens merdigallinarum, assembly GCA_018713105.1. GTDB lineage: Bacteria > Bacillota > Clostridia > Lachnospirales > Lachnospiraceae > Limivivens > Limivivens merdigallinarum. The sequence continues at coordinate 19,800 of DVFT01000176.1, forward strand.
GCGGCGGAGACGCTGGCAAAGGATCCGCTTTTGGCAAGGACCAAGATCCTTTCCCAGAACTTCAACGCAGATGCCGTCTATCCGGGAAAACAAGCCCCCGCTTTCAAGATTTTGGGCGAGCTGAACGACGGCTATCTGGTGGACTGCCGGAGAATGCTGAAAGGGGACGAAGGGCAGCTTCAGGGGTTCCTCTACCGGATCCGGCGCAACGCCGAAAAGTTCCAGGTGATCAACTATATCACACACCATGACGGATTTACCCTGATGGATCTGGTTTCCTATGAGGAGCGGCACAACGAAGCGAACGGGGAGAACAACCAGGACGGACCAGCATACAATTTCAGCTGGAACTGCGGGGCGGAAGGCGTAAGCAGAAAGAAGAAGGTCGTAAATCTCCGGAAAAAGCAGATGAAGAATGCCTTTGTCATCCTGCTGTTTTCCCAGGGGACGCCTATGCTGCTTGCAGGAGATGAATTCGGCAACTCCCAGAGAGGGAACAACAACCCCTACTGCCAGGACAATGAGATTTCCTATCTGGAATGGAAGAATTTGCCCAAAAACAGGGAGCTGTTTTCTTTTGTCAGGGAAGCGCTGGCTTTCAGGAAAACACATCCACTGCTGCATCAGAAGGCAGAACCTGCCAGGGCGGATTACCAGGGGAAGGGGATGCCGGATCTTTCCTATCATGGGAACCAGGCATGGTATGTGGGATTCGAGAAGGAAGAGCGCCATGTGGGAGTCATGTACTGCGGAGAAGAAGACGGGGAGGATGCCTATCTCTATATTGCCTACAATTTCCACTGGAAAGAGCAGAGCTTCGCGCTGCCCACGCTTTCGGAACCCTGGAACTGGTATCAGGTCATGGATACGGAGAACGGTTTTTATGAAGAAGAGGTAAGGCTTGAGAATCAAAAACAGTGTGTTGTCCCGGAGAGGACGATTGCGCTGTTGGTCGGAAGGAAGTAAAAAAGAATGGCGTTTCATGCAGTCAAACATTTCAAGACAATCACAAAACACAAGCTCCTGGTCATGAAGGAATGCTTTCGGGTAGGGCTTTACCGGCAGGGGCTTCTGCACGATATGTCCAAGTATTCGCCGGTGGAGTTTTTGGTGGGCTGCCGGTATTATCAGGGATTTCAGAGCCCAAACAATGCAGAGCGGCTGGATAAAGGGTATTCCAGCGCCTGGCTCCATCACAAGGGCCGGAACAAACATCATTTCGAATACTGGATCGATTACAGCGTGAGCAAGAAAGGAAATCCCATGGAAGGGATGAAAATGCCGAGAACGTATGTGGTGGAAATGCTGATGGACCGGATTGCTGCATCCAAGACCTATAAAGGCGACGCCTACAAGGACAGCGACCCCCTGGAATATTATCTGAAAGGCAAGCATCACTACATGATGCATCCGGAAACGGCGAGAGAGCTGGAAGGGATGCTGCGGATCCTGGCAGACAAAGGGGAGAGGACGCTCTACGCCTATGTGCGCAGAGTCTACCTCTCCCCGGAAAGAAACCGGTCAGGAAACGGTTGCCGCAGCGTCAGACGTTCTCCCCGCCGGCAATAAGCCATGGTTATTCCGGATAATTCAGGCGGTCCGGTGTGATGTCGGTGAGAACCTCATCCAGGAAGCGCTTTGCCAGATAGTTTGCCATACCGAGATTCATATCCAGATAGTTGCCGCAGTCCCTGGGGGATGCTCCCGGCACTTCGCCTCTGAAATCCCGGATGAATTCATACATTTCCCGGATCAGGGGAAGGATGTCCTCTGAGGTGTAATCTCCCACCAGGAGGAGATAGAAACCGGTACGGCATCCCATGGGACCAAAATAGAGCACGCGGTCCTTGTAGACGGGATGGTTCCGGAGAAAGGTGGCTCCCAGGTGCTCGATGGTGTGGACTTCCGCGGTATTCATGACCGGCTCCTCGTTTGGGCTGGTCATTCGGATATCAAAGGTGGTGACCGTTTCGGAGCCGGCGGGATCCTTGCGGGAGACATAGATTCCCGGTTTCAGCCGGATATGGTCAATGGTGAAGCTGGTTATTTTTTCCATAGTGATTCACTCCTCGTATTATGATTTCAGTACCAGTTTATCAAAAAACTGGCAGAGATACAATCTTGACTTTTCCGATCTGCAATGTTAGAATTCATAATCATTCTCATTTTCAGAATTTCCTGAAAAAAACAGGCAAAACTAAGAGGACTGGTAGTCTGCATTGGAAAGACAAATAGTTTTTTGGTGTGTACATGACGAAAAGAATTGACTTTTGTCATGTACGATGCTACAATACAATGAGTTTGTTAGAGCGACATTTCACAGAATTAACGTGTTATTTTCACAGTTTATACAAATGTTGGTCTAATGGATTCGAGAAAAAGCGAAGGAGAGAATCGAATGGGTCGATATTTTGTCAAACGTATCCTCTTGGCGGTTGTAACGTTCTTTATCGTTACAGCAATTACCTTTTTTGCAATGAACGCCATCCCCGGCGGACCATTCAATAAGGAAAAAGCCACAAGTCCACAGGTTCAGGCGGTGCTGGAAGAAAGGTTCAACCTGGATAAACCTGTCCCAGAGCAGTATGTGCTCTATCTCAAACAATTTTTCAGCGGTGATTTCGGAATTTCTCTGAAAACAGGCCGTGACATCGGAACTACGATCATGACATCTTTCCCGGTATCTGCAAAACTTGGCCTTCAGGCAATCTTTATGGCGCTTGTATGCGGTATTGTACTGGGCAGTATAGCGGCTTTGATGCGAAACAAATGGCCGGATCGTGTAATCGTATTCTTGTCGACACTGTTTACGGCAATGCCCAGTTTCGTCCTGGCGACGTTCCTGCTATTGATTTTTTGCGTCAAGCTGCAGTGGGTGCCGGCATGGAGCATTGATAATCCCAGCTATGTTCTTCCAGTGATTTCATTGGCACTTTATCCCACAGCGTATATTACAAGACTGACCAAGACCAGCATGCTGGATGCGCTCAGTACAGATTATGTCCGTACGGCACGCGCGAAGGGCGTTGCATCATGGAAAGTCATGTTCAAGCATTCTCTGAAAAACGCTTTGATTCCGGTTATCACCTATCTGGGACCAGCGACTGCAGGCATCATCACCGGAAGTATCGTGGTTGAGAATATCTTTACCATCGGAGGCTTAGGAGAGAAATTCGTCTCCGCCATTACGAACCGAGATTACCCGATGATCATGGCGACGACCATTTTCCTGGCGATCCTCATGATCATCATGACACTGATCAGCGACTTGATCTATAAGGTCGTGGATCCGAGAATTAATTTTGATTAAGGAGGAGAGGAATGAGCGCAGAGAATATGCCAAAGAAATCACCGTTTAGCTTACAGGTGAACCTCCAGGATTTCGAGAAGGCGACAGATGAAGAAAAGAAACAGCAGGACGTCATGAGCGAATCCACTACCTTCTTTAAAGATGGTATGAAAAAGCTTATGAAGAACCCTCTGGCGGTGGGAAGCATCATTGTGCTGCTGGTTATCGTTCTGGCGATTACGATTGTACCTGCCGTGGTTCCCTATGGATATTCCGAGATTATCAGTGTGAACGGCAAGCGAGACAGGACAGCGAAGAACCTGGCTCCGTTCCAGTATTCAGAAAATGAGCTGAAATACATGGAAGAGGGCGGAAAGGTTTTCCCGCACATTATGGGAACAGACGAGATGTGCCGTGACTATTTCGTGCGTGTTATCTACGGGACCCGTGTCTCTTTGGTGGTCGGTCTGGTAGCCAGTGTGATCGTGCTCCTGATCGGAGTGATCTACGGCAGTATTTCTGGATATCTGGGAGGCAAGGTAGACCTAGTGATGATGAGGATTGTGGATATCATATATTCGATACCGGACGTGCTGATCATCATTCTATTGTCGGTAGTGTTTAAAGAAGTATTCGCGGATTCCAGCTTGGCGATTATCAAGAGCCTTGGAGCGAATATGGTCTCCATCTTCGTGGTGTTCGGTTTGCTCTACTGGGTAAGCATGGCGAGACTGGTTCGCGGACAGATCCTGTCCATCAAAGAAAACGAATATGTGCTGGCAGCGAAGGTCAGCGGAGCAGGGGCGGGAAGGATCATCCGCAAGCATATCCTCCCGAACAGTCTCAGCGTAATCATTATTACCGTGGCTCTGCAGATTCCGTCAGCAATTTTTACGGAAAGCTATCTGAGCTTTATCGGACTTGGCGTACAGTCCCCGATGCCCTCGCTGGGCTCCTTGGCTGACGCGGCCAGAGCCGGTATTCAGAGTTACCCCTATAAGCTGATCTTCCCGGCTATGATGATCTGTCTGATCGTGCTGGCGTTCAACCTGCTGGGAGACGGCCTTCGAGATGCCTTTGACCCGAAATTAAGGAGATGAGAGATATGAGTGAATATATATTGGAAGTAAAAGATCTGCATACCTCGTTCACGACCGATTCGGGAGAGGTAATGGCAGTGAATGGAGTATCCTTCAACTTGGAACCGGGAAAGATCCTTGGCATCGTCGGGGAATCCGGATCCGGAAAGAGCGTTACCGCCTATTCCATCATGCAGATCCTGGCCGGAAACGGCCGGGTGACCGGAGGGGAGATCC
>DVFT01000177.1 GCA_018713105.1 Candidatus Limivivens merdigallinarum
AACGTATACGGCTCCATCTTTGGTGCTGTAAAAAAAGGATTGACAAATCTTCGGATTGGTGCTAAACTCTACCACAACAAAGACAAACCGATGAGAAAGAGAAGTAAGCATTTCGGAAGATCACAGAGAGCTGCAGGCGGTGGGATTGCAGTATGGACTGGTTTGCTGAATGGACTTTCGAGGGTGGTCCGAAATGAAAAGAGTAGGCGCCATCGGGAACCGAACCCGTTATCAATCCGGAGCGTATGATAGTACGTGCGAAAGTGGGACTGATTGTCCAAATTGAGTGGTACCGCGATAATAAGATTTTATTACCGTCTCAAGCGAAGAGCTTGAGGCGGTTTTTTCGTGTGCATCCGCAGGCTTTCTTCAGGGTTTTTGATTCTTTGTGAGAAAAAAGAGAAAAGGAGAACAAAACAATGAGAAAAAAAGTATTAGCAGTGATGATGAGTGCAATGATGGGTACAATGATGATGGGGATGGCAGTCCAGGCTTCGGAAGAACCAGAAGCGGTGACCGTCGGAATCTCCCAGTTTGCGGAGCATGGATCTTTGGATAACTGCCGGGAAGGATTCCTTCAGGGATTAGAGGAGGCAGGGTATGTGGAAGGGGAGAACCTTACGGTGATCTATGAAAACGCCCAGTCCGATACAGGAACCGCTGCCACGATTTCCGACAGCTTCGTCTCTCAGGGGGTAGACTTAGTCTGCGCCATCGCCACCCCCACTGCCATGAGCGCCTACAACAGCTGCATGGATACGGAGATCCCGGTGATCTACACGGCTGTATCGGATCCTCTTTCCGCAGGGCTCATTGACGAGGAGGGAGCGAACGTGGGGAACATCACCGGAACCTGCGACCAGCTTCCGGTAAAGGAGCAGCTTGAGATGATCCGGGAACTGATGCCGGATGCCAAGACCGTTGGAATCCTCTATACGACCAGCGAGGCAAACTCCATCAGCACCATCGAGACATACAAGGAACTGGCTGGAGATTACGGATTTGAGATCGTAGATACAGGAATCAGCACCATCGCGGACGTGGAGCTGGCGGTGCAGGATTTGGCTGGAAAGGTAGACTGCATCAGCAATCTCACGGACAATACTGTGGTGTCTGCCCTGCAGACGGTCCTGGCGGCGGCAAATGACGCTGGCATTCCGGTATTCGGCTCTGAGATCGAGCAGGTGAGAAACGGCTGTATGGCTGCCATGGGACTGGATTATGTGCAGCTTGGCAGGCAGACCGGCGCCATGGCGGCTAAGGTTTTGAAGGGAGAAGCGACGGCAGAGGAGCTTCCCTACGAGACCATTGAAGGCGCAAGTCTCTATGTCAATACAGAGGCAGCCTCCAATCTGGGGTATGAATTTAGTGAGGAAACACTGGACAGTGCAGAGGAAATCTTCGATACCATCGAGGTCCAGTGAGAGAAGAGAACGGAAAAGAAAGGATGAACAACAGAGATGACACTGCTGCTTAGTGTACTGGAACAGGGAATGATCTACGGCATCATGGCTCTGGGCGTCTATATCACCTACAAAATTCTGGATTTTCCTGATCTGACCGTGGATGGCAGCTTCCCGATGGGAGCTGCCATTGCGGCGGTTTTGATCAGCAAAAACTTCAATCCGCTTTTGACCCTGCCCATCTGTTTTCTGGCAGGCGCCCTGGTGGGCACGCTGACAGGGCTGATCCATGTGAAGCTGAAAGTACGGGATCTGCTGTCCGGGATCATCATGATGACGGCGCTCTATACGGTAAACCTGCGGATTGCGGGGAGGGCAAACCTTCCTATTTATAATAACACTACGATTTTTGCCAACAGCTTCACAGAAGGGCTGTCGGAGCGGATTGCTCCCTTTTCCACAGTACTGATCATCCTGGTGATCACGCTGATCGGCAAATTCCTTTTGGACTGGTATCTGAAGACAAAATCAGGGATGCTCTTAAGGGCAGTGGGCGATAATGACCAGATCGTCACCTCCTTAAGCGTAGACAAAGGTCTGGTGAAGATCGTAGGGCTTGCCATTTCCAACGGTCTCGTCTCCTTAGGCGGCTGTGTTTATGCACAGCAGCAGAGGTATTTTGACGTGTCCATGGGGACGGGAACGGTGGTCATCGGTCTTGCCAGCGTGATCATCGGAACCAGCCTGTTCCGCAGAGTGACTGTCCTTCGGGTGACCAGCAGCGTGATCATCGGATCCATCCTGTACAAAGCGTGTGTGGCAATCGCCATCAACCGCGGTTTTGCTTCGACGGATCTGAAGCTGATCACATCGGTGCTGTTTTTGGTCATTCTGGTGATCGGTATGGAGAGAAAAAGGAAGGTGAAGATCGATGCTTGAGTTGAGACAGATTTACAAATACTATAATCCGGGCACGGTCAACGAATTGTGCCTGTTCCGTGATTTCAGCCTGAAGGTGGAGAAAGGGGAGTTCGTGGCTGTCGTCGGAAGCAACGGCTCTGGAAAGACCTCCATGCTGAATCTGATCTGCGGCAGTATGCCGGTGGATTCCGGTCAGATCCTGATCCAGGGAAAGGACATCACCAGCCAGAAGGAATACAAACGGATGAGACGTATGGGACGAGTATTCCAGAATCCTGCACTGGGAACCTGCCCCTCCATGACGATCCTGGAGAACCTGGCAATGGCGGAGAATAAGGGAAAGCCTTACAATTTGGGAAGAGGCGTCCACAGAAAGAAAGAGAACGAATACCAGGAACTGCTCAAGACTCTGGATCTGGGGCTGGAGGACAAGATTCATGTAAAGGTGGGTTCCCTGTCAGGAGGGCAGAGGCAGGCATTGGCGCTTTTGATGTCTACCATGACGCCCATCGATTTTTTGATCCTGGACGAGCACACAGCGGCGCTGGATCCTAAGACGGCGGAGGTCAACATGAAGCTGACGGATCAGATCGTGCAGGAGAAGAAGCTCACTTCGATCATGGTGACCCACAACCTGCGCTATGCCATCGAATACGGCAGCCGTCTTCTGATGATGCACCAGGGACGGATCATTCTGGACAAAGCAGGGGAGGAGAAGAAAAAGTTGAAGGTGGAGGATGTCTTGGAACTCTTCAACGAGATCAGCATTGAGTGCGGTAATTAAGAGGGCGCTCCTCAATCATGTTCTTACGGTCTGCGCAGCAGGTGCGCAGACCTGGGCTGAATGGTTGCGGAGGACGTCCTCTTTTGTTTTGCTGAAAAGAACTTGACGTTCCGGGTAGAAAATGATAGTATAAATACCGTGCGCACTATATGGTGTGCAGTAAAAGAAAGAAAACACTAAATATAGTGCATAAGAACGGGAGACGAGCATGAGATACCACAACATTACCAAGGATGACATGTTAAATGGGGACGGGCTTCGGGTTGTGCTCTGGGTGTCTGGCTGTGGGCATTGCTGCAAGGAGTGCCAGAATCCGATCACCTGGGATCCAAATGGAGGACTGCCCTTTGACCGTGCAGCCAAGGAAGAGCTCTTTGGAGAGCTTGAGAAAAGCTACATATCGGGAGTGACTTTAAGCGGAGGGGATCCTCTCTATCCAGGGAACCGCCGGGAGATTCGGGAGCTTGCCAAAGAGATTAAGGAGAGATATCCGAAGAAGACGATCTGGATGTATACAGGCAGTCTGTGGGAGAGCGTAAAGCAGTTTGATGTGATGCGCTATGTGGACGTGCTGGTGGACGGAGAATATCAATGTGATAAGAGAGATACGCAGCTGCACTGGAGAGGCAGCTCCAATCAGCGCGTGATCAATGTACCGGAGTCTTTGAGGACAGGACAGGTTGTTCTGCATTGCGAATAATCTAGCAGGAGGTAAGTCATGAAGAAAATTGCGAAATTCCATAAAGTGAGTTATGAACAGTTTCGGGAAGGGTTCCTGGATGTATTTCCGGAAACAGAAGAGGCAAATCTGACCGAGATTTACGAGAATCTAAAGCTTCCTAAGAGGGCGACAAAAGGGTCGGCGGGCTATGATTTCTTTACGCCGGTGAATATCGTCCTGAATCCCGGTGAATCCCTCAAGGTTCCCACGGGAATCCGCGTGGAGATGGAGGACAACTGGGTCCTGCAGCTGTATCCGAGAAGCGGGCTGGGCTTTAAGTTCCGGCTGCAGCTGAACAGTACGGTGGGAATCATCGACAGCGATTATTTTTATTCAGACAACGAGGGACATATTTTTGCAAAGATCACCAACGATTCCAAGGAGGGCAAAACCCTCTGCGTGGAGAAGGGGACTGCCTTTATGCAGGGAATTTTCCTGGAATACGGAATCACGGTCGATGATGAGACGGAAGGCGTGCGGAACGGAGGGTTCGGCAGCACCAGCAAATGATAGAAAAAAAGAATTGACAATCTCGAAAAGAATGTTATACTTTGATAGAAGAATATTTTGATAATCAAAATAATTAGATCAATGGAGCTAAACATATGAGATTGAAAATTTACGGGACGGGAAGTGCGCTTCCCGCGAAGAAAGTCAGCAATGACCTTCTGTCAGAATATATGGACACCAGTGATGAATGGATCCGAAGCCGGACCGGCATCGTGAACCGAAGACTTGCCATGGAGGAGACGACCTCAAGTCTGGCTGTGGAAGCAGGGAGAAAGGCTCTGGAAGATGCCAAAGCCGCTCCCGAGGAGGTAGAGATCGTGATTGTCGCCACCTTCACCCCCGACTGCTCCCTGCCCAGCACGGCATGTATTGTGCAGGATCAGCTGGGGCTAACGCATGCCGTGGCATTTGACTTAAATGCAGCCTGCTCCGGTTTTCTCTTTGCCCTGAATACGGTGCAGGCGTATTTTTCCGCTGGAGTCTACCGGACTGCCCTGGTGATCGGGGCGGAGAATATCTCGAAGGTCGTGGATTGGAAGGATCGGGGAACCTGTGTCCTGTTTGGAGACGGTGCAGGCGCAGCGCTCTGCAGGGCAGAGGATGGCGCCGCCTGCAACTTTGTCCAGAAATCGGACGGAAGCGGCGGAGCCGTATTGAGCCTGAAAGAACGCCCCATAGCGCATCTTTTCCGGGAGTGTGACGAAAAGCCTGGCAAGATGTACATGAACGGGCAGGAGGTCTTCAAATTTGCCGTCAGAAAAGTGCCGGAATGTATCCATGAGGTGCTTGATCTGGCATATCTGAAGCCGGAAGAGGTGGATTGGTACCTTCTCCACCAGGCAAACAAGCGGATCATCAGCTCAGTGGCAAAGAGACTTGGCATTCCGGAAGAGAAATTCCCCACCAACCTGGAGGAATACGGCAACACTTCGGCTGCCAGTATCCCCATTCTGCTGGATGAGGTAAACCGGAAGGGAATGCTGAAGGAAGGGGACATTCTGGTCCTTTCCGGATTCGGGGCAGGGCTCACCTGGGGCGCCTGCCTGTTAGAGTGGTAGGGAAGGAGAAAGGTGTTCGATTTCCTTTCGGAGGGCGCGTTCACGCTCTGTCATCAACAGCTTGCTGCTGAAAGTTTCGTACAGGGGGCAGGAATATTCCATGAGGAATGTGACTGCCTCCTTATTTTTTGACAAATCCGTGGTGAGATAGAGGAGCGCCTCCTCCTTTCCGGCGCCGGAAAACAGTTCATAGGCGCGGGTAAGGGAAGCGAGTAGGGTGGAAGCCTTCTCCTGGTGCGCCAAAAGCCTGTCATCGTAGAACTGGTGGATCCCTTCACGGATGGAGGAAAGGGAGGCAGGAATATCGGGAAGGGTGAGAACTGCCTCCTCATAGAGGGACAGTACAGCCTCCTGCTCCAAAGCGGCCGGGATGGAGAGAAGGGCAGTACGTCGCTGCACCTTTAGAAGCTCCCGCTGCTTTTTCAAAAAATCGCCAAGAAGGGAGAGGGAAGGTGAATCCGCCTTCTCAAGGAGGGAGAAGGATTTGGAAAACAATTCCCTGAGCCTTATCAGTGTGGTACGTTCCCTGGAAAAGTCTTCAATTCTGCCGAGAAGATAACTGGACGAGAGTGCGGCAGCCCCAAGCTCCTCATCCGGGGAAGCCTGGGAGAGAAATTGGGAAAGCCTTTGGGTTTCCTCTTCGTCTGCAGTACCGGCAAGATAACCGGACAGATCTAGGGAACGCTGACGCTTTGCAAACATCCGGTAATAGGAGGCAAAACTTTTGGCAATGTTCTCCTCCTGGAGATATTGGGAAAAAAGGGTCGGCACAACTTCCTCACCGATCGCCTCGTAAGAAAGGAGGATGCAGGATAAATCTTCCCAGCCTCTGGCTGTGACGAAACGCGTTTCCATGCCATCCTGCTTTACCACGTAAAAATGTTCCGGGTGCAGAGTGAGATATGCCTGGACCGCTGGGTGGATGCCGTGGGACGCTGCATACTCCCGGAAGACCGAAAGGTCGGCGTCAATGGTCATCCGTTTGACCCTGTCCAGGGTAACGGTGTCCAGTTCCCGGACAGATTGGTTGTATTCCGGCGGGTTTCCGGCTGCCACGATCACCCAGCCTTCCGGGAGCGGATGATTCCCAAAGGTCTTGTTCTGCAGGAACTGGAGCATGACGGGCATCAGGGTTTCCGATACGCAGTTGATCTCGTCCAGAAAGAGAATCCCGGTCCGCTTGCCGGTAGCTTCAATATAATCATAGAGGGAAGCTACGATCTCGCTCATCGTATACCGGGTGATGGAATACTCCTTTCCCTGGTAAGTCTTTTGTTCCAGAAAGGGCAGACCGATAGCGCTCTGACGGGTGTGGTGGGTCATGGTGTAGGCAACCAGCCCTACGCCGCACTCTGTGGCGATCTGCTCCATGATGGCAGTCTTGCCGATGCCGGGCGGTCCGATCAGAAGGATCGGACGCTGGTGAACCGGCGAGAGATAGCCAGGGGAGCCAAAGGGCAGGGTGTAAGCCTTCAGGGTTCGTTTGATTTCTTCTTTCGCTTCTTTAATGTTCATACAGCAATACCTCTTCTTTGATAGATTCCGGGTGAAGACAGAGCGGAATGATAAAGTCCGGGACAGGGAAATTCAAAAACCGTTCGTCCAGAAATACGAATGCCGTCTCATAGGGAGGCGCCTTTTTGGGATAGATGCCATCCCCGTCGGTGAAATAGAGAAGCCCTTTCAGATGGGTCAGCTCTCCTTCTTTTTGTAGCCGCTCCACATAGTCAAACACCGGTGTGAAGTCGGTGCCTCCCCTGCCGTTGATCGTAAGGTTTTTAAGCTTTTCTTCCCATTCTCCTTTGGAATGGATGACCAGATGATCCTGGATCATGGAATCGCACTGGATCAGATGGACGTTCATCCGGTCAAAAAAGTGTTCCTTTCTGGAAAGGATGTTTAGGGTTTCCGACAGGAATTCCTGGACCACCGCAAGGGAGCAGGAACCGGAGGTATCAATGGCGATGACCAGATCCTGGATCCTTGAGGAATGGGTCGTCTCCAGGGGTTCCAGAAAGGCAAGGCGTTCCTTCTGCATCAGCCCGTAATAATAGGGAATATAGTCAAAACTGTCAAGATCCGGGTGCAGCTCCTCCCTGGAAATGGAAAAACGCCTGAGATAACGGCGAAAATCATAGCCGCCTCGTTTTCCAAGAAGGATTTGTTCCTTTTGCACGCCGGAGGAGGAGCCGTGTCCTGTGTGCGACTTGGAATGGCGAAGTTCCTCCGAGAGAGGCTCCAGGATGCGTTTGACTTTTTTTAGGGCTTCCAGCCGTTCCTCCTGGTTCAGCCCGCCGGAAGGTCCTGAACCAGGAGAAGGTTCCCGGGAGGAAGCAAACGGATACCAAAGCCTGTGATCGTCCCGGGCAAAGAGAAGGGGAGAAAAGGAAGGGGGCTGTTCTTTGAAAAGCTGATAGATGGCTTCCGCGGAAAATGCCATCAGACATCCGGAAAGGTTCTGATAGACTGCGTTTCGCTCCGTCTCTTTTCCGTCCGGAAACAGCCCCAGGCGGTCTAAGAATGCCTCGGAAGCGATATCCGAGGACAGATCCCAGAGCGAACGGTCCGTCTTTTGGGGAAGAAAATGGAGAAACAGCCGGTGAACGGTAATGTGAAGCAGGGTGCGGGTGAGAGCTTGATCCAGAAAGAGGCGGCAGATGAGGCGGTCGCTTCCATAGAGCCGCAGCCCGTCAAAGAAGAGGGAAGAAACGTCGGCGTCCAGGCAGGAAAGGTCGGACAACGCCAGGGAGAGAGAAGGCAGGCACGTCAGGATCTGGTCGCGGGAGAATGCGAGAAGTTTTTTGGAAAGATCGTTCATAAAAACCTCCGTGATCAAAAATCCAGCGCCAGATTTTCTGCCGTCCGGACAGACAGCCGTTTCTGGTTTCTGAGCAGATATACGGTGATTTCACTTTTTCCCAGATCGGCAGATTTAAGGATGGCCTCCTGGTAGAGCTTTTCGTTCATCCAGCCTGTTTCCGCAAAGGATACAAAGCGGGAAAAGTCACCAATCTCCAGAAGCTTTAGCATACAGGGGCGGAGCCGTTTTTTCAGATAAGCCTCATACCGCTCTTGGCATTCCGGGGATAACTGGGCGGAAGAAAAGTAACGGCTGAGGGCAATCTGAAGTTTCTTGTCTTCCTGGCTGGTGGTTAAGAATTGTTCATCTAAAGAATTCAACATGCTTCTTCCTTTCTTCTCGGTCTGTGAATGGTTCTATCTTATCACAAAATCCCCGTTCTGCAAATCCCAAAGGCGAAGGAAATCCCATCCCGCGCTTGACAAAAGGAGGTCAAGCCGATATAGTGCATGGTAAGAAGGAGGCGGAAACGTACATGAGATTTTTTCATATATCAGACCTGCATATTGGAAAGCAGCTCTATTCCTACAGCCTGGGGGAGAACCAGAGGGAGATCCTGGGAGAAGTGGTGGAGAAGATCAAGGAATATCAGCCGGATTCGCTGCTGATCTGCGGGGATATTTTTGACCGGAGCATCCCGTCCGGGGAGGCGTACAGTATCTTTGATGAGTTTTTGACTGCCGTCTCCGGGATCAAGCCGGAGGTAACGGTGCTGATGATAGCAGGCAATCACGACTCTGCGGAGCGGCTCAGATATGCCAGCAATTTTCTTCGGAAACATAGGATTCACATCTCCGTCCTGCCGCCGGGGAGACCGGAAGAATTCCTGCAAAAAGTCGTGCTTCAGGATGAGTACGGCCCGGTCAACTTTTATCTCCTCCCCTTCCTGAAGCCGGGGTATGTGAGAGGGCTTGCAAACGAGGAGGAGAACCTGGATTACGAAGGAGCAGTCCGCCTGGTCCTTTCCAGGGAAACCTATGACTTTTCCGAACGGAATGTGCTGCTGTCCCATCAGTTCTACAAGAATGGGACGGAATCTCCCACCACCTGCGAATCAGAACAGGCGTCCCTGAATGTGGGAGGTCTGGACAGCGTGGATGTCTCTCTGGTAAAGGGCTTTGACTATGTGGCGTTAGGGCATATCCACGGCGCCCAGAAGGTGGGAAATCCCAACGTCCGGTACTGCGGGACCCTGCTGAAATATTCCGTCAGTGAGGAGAAGCATAAGAAGTCCATCACCATGGTGACGCTTAAGAAAAAGGGGGAGGAACCGCTGATTGAGACAATCCCCATAAAAGGAAGCCAGGACGTCAGAAGCATTTCCGGAACCCTGAATGAGGTTTTGGCGCTGGGAGAGCAGTATGGAAAGGATTTTGTCAGTGTCACGCTGACCGATGAAGGAGAGCTCTACCGGCCGAAGGAGCGTTTGTCGGAAGTCTATGAGTACCTGCTGGATCTGAAGGTGGATAACCAAAGAACCAGGGAGCTTTTAAAGGAGAGCGGGGAGGAAGCGGACTTTGCATCTCCCCTGGAAGCGTTTCAGCGGTTCTACGAGGATGTCCAGCACACTCCCCTTTCGGAAGAAGAATGGACGTTTCTAGAGCAGATTTTAGAAAGGGCGCGGGAAGAATAGATGAAACCATTAAAACTGACTATGTCCGCCTTTGGTTCCTATAAGGGCAGGGAAGAGGTGGATTTTCAGAAATTTGACAGAGGGCTGTTTCTCATCACCGGAGATACCGGAGCAGGGAAGACGACGATTTTTGACGCGATGACCTACGCCCTCTTTGATGTGACCAGCGGAGTCAGGCGGGACGGGGATATGATGCGGAGCCAGTATGCCGACGACGAGACGCCCACCTATGTGGAGCTGGTCTTTCAAGACGGACGGGATACTTACCGGGTGCGGAGAAATCCCAATTATAGGAGAAAGAGCAAGCGAAAAAACAAAGACGGAGAGTACGTCCTCACCCAGGAAAATTCCTCTGTGGAGCTGACGCTTCCCGACGGCGAGCTGTTTCGCGGGAAGGTGCGGGAGACGAATCAGAAGATTGTGGAGATCCTGGGGATGGATGCCGACCAGTTCCTCAAGGTCGTCATGATTGCCCAGGGGGATTTCCAGAAGCTGATCGATGCCCCGTCCAGGGAGAGGAAGGAGATTTTTTCCAAGATTTTCAAAACCAGGATCTACTGGAGGATTCAGATGGAACTCCGGGAAGCCGCCAAGGCGGTGGAAGCGGAACTCTCAGACAATGAAAAGTTCTTGAAGCGGGAGCTTCAGGAGGTGGAGATTCCAAAGGACAGCCCCCATTGGGAGGAATTCGAGAGCCAAAAAGACAAGTATGAGACCATGGGCGGGGAGATCTTAAGGGTAGTGACGGAAGCCCTGGAAGAGCTTAAAAGTCAGGAGAAGGCAAGACAGCAGGAAGTGACAGACATAAAGAGCCGTCTTGCGGGACAGAAGAAAGCCTTGGAGACGGAACAGGAAGCAAAAGAGCTGAGTGAAAAAATCCGTCAGGAAACGGCATGGATCTCTGAGAAACGGAAGGCTTTGGAGGAGGGAGAAGAGCGCCTTAAGCTGGAACGGGAGAGGGGGGAACAAAGGATGGAAGAGCTGAAAGGAGAGCTCATCCGCCTCCAGGACAGCCTTCCCCGCTACCAGGAACTCACCCGCCTTGAAAAAGCCATGGAACAGGCAAAACGAGACTATGAGGAGGCAAAAGCCGCCCATGAGCATACCGAGAATGCGGTAAACCAAGGAGACCAAAAGCGCCGGAAGCTTCAAAAGCAGCAGGAATCTTTTGAAAACGCAGGGGAGAAACTTCTTCGGGAAACGGCGATCCTGGAAAAGCTTGCAACCCAATTCCGGGAATTTGAGAGCCTGCTGGCATCCTTTCAGGAGCTTTGCTCCCTGCGGGAGAGAGGGAGGAAGGAGCAGCAGCGTTTCAAAAGGTATTTTGCCGCCTACAAGGAAAAGGGAAGCGCCTACAATCATCTCTATGAGACCTTCATAGCCAGCCAGGCAGGGATCCTGGCGGAAACCCTGAAAGACAATGCCCCCTGCCCGGTGTGCGGTTCCCTGACCCATCCAAATCCTGCCGTCGCCCCGGAAACGGATGTGACAGAGCAGGCGGTGGAGCACGCCAGAGAGCAGGCTGAGGCAGAAAAGGAGCGGATGGAGCAGGCAAACCGGGAACTGCAGATCACAAAAGCGGCATTTCTGGACAGGCAGAAGCAGATTCAGGAAGCGGGAAAGAGACTCCTTGAACGGGAGCTGTCTGGAAACCAGGAAGAGCAGGCATGGGTGGAACAAAAGCTGTCCATGCTCCGGAAATCGGAAGCGGAGCACCGGGCGCTCTGCAAACAGGCAGAGCGGGAAAAGAAGGAGTTTGAGAAAAACAAAGAGACGCTGAAGTCCCTGGAGGAGGAGCTTACCCGTCTCGCCAAGAAGGGCGAAGAACAAAAAAGAAAGAAGGAAGAGACCTATCTGACCTGGAAGGAAACGGAGAAAGCCCTGGAGCAGAAAAGAGAAGGCTTGGTTTACGGGGAGGAGAGCAAAGCACGGGCAGCTTTGAAAGAAACCGAGAACCGTCAAAAAGCGCTGAAGGAAACGCTGTCGAACGCGGAGCAACGGCAAAAGGAGGAACGGGAGGCATTGATCCGCGGGGAGAGCCGGCTCCTTGGCGATCAGGAACGGCAGAAGAAGCTGGAGGAGCAAAGACAGGGAGATCAGGATGAAGAAGCCTTGGCTCTTTTGATCGCTTCCCTGGAGAAACGGCAGGAAGCCGTGGAGAACGAGATCTCTTCCCTCAGGCTCTGCTATGAGAAAAACAAACGTGCCTGGGCGCAGTTAAAGCAGCTTTTTCAGGAACGGAACGCCCTGACGGAACGTTACAAAATGGTGGGAAAGTTGGATAAGACCGCCAACGGAAAGCTGCGGCAGGCTGCTGGGCTGGATTTCCAGACCTATGTGCAGAGGAGGTATTTTGAAAGGATCATCCATGCAGCCAACCGCCGTCTGGTCAAGATGAGCCAAAGCCAGTTCCTGCTGAAATGCCGGGATCTTACGCAGCTTGGAAAGCAGGGAGAGGTGGGGCTGGACCTGGACGTCTTAAGCCTTGTGACCAATACGGTGCGGGATGTGAAGACCCTCTCCGGCGGGGAATCCTTTATGGCAGCCCTCGCCATGGCGCTGGGGATGGCAGACATCATCCAGAATGTCAACGGCAGGATCCAGATGGACACCATGTTTATCGACGAGGGCTTTGGAAGCCTGGATGAGGGAGCAAGGGAGCAGGCGATCCGAATCCTGGAGGAGCTTTCCGGGGGGAGCCGCCTGGTAGGCATTATCTCCCACGTAGAGGAGCTGAAAGAACAGATTGACCGGAAGCTGATCATCAAAAAGGGAAAGGATGGAAGCCATATCCTTTCCTCTACCAGAACTTCATCTTTTTGAACAGCCAGATACAGAACAGGATGATCAAAAGACTTACCAGGATGACGGCAAGGTAACCGTATTTCCAGGCAAGTTCCGGCATGTTTGTGAAGTTCATGCCATACCAGCCGGCGATCAGGGAGAGAGGCAGAAAGATCGTGGTCACGATGGTCAGGATCTTCATGATATTGTTTTGGCGGATATCCAGCTGGGACTGATAGACCTGCTGGATCTGGGCGACATAATCCCGGAGAAGCTGGGACTGGTTCTTCAGCCGGTCGATGCGGTCGGAATAAATCCCAAAATACCGTTTGACCTCTTTGGAAAAGAGGAGATCTTCCTCTTCCTCAAAGACGGTCGCCAGATCGGAGAGCTGCAGGTAATAGTGGTAGCGCTTCAGGATATCTTTCTGACAGTCCATGATCTTTCTATCGCAGTGGGTGATTTCTCCACTTAGGATATGGCTTTCCATGTCCGCCAGCCGGTCCTCATATTCCGTCAGATAGATCAAATCATTGCGGATGATGTATTCCAGAAACAGGCAGATCAGCCCTCCGTGGTCTTCATGGAGGGCGTTTTTCTGCTCCGTGATCTTTTTCAGGGCGGATTTGACAAAGCCGCTTTCGTCGATAAAGATCAGATGCTCTTTGTCCAGGGCATAGGCAAAGCGGATGGGAGCATGGTTTTCCTTCTTGGACGGAATGGCAAAGGTACCTACAATGTGGTCCGGATAGGATTCCGCCTTGCAGAAGCGGATATGGCTGGTATCAAAGGTATGAAAGTACAGGTGCTCTTTCAGATAAGGGTGACGTTCGCACTCCTTTTCTCTGAGGACCAAAACGGATTCCGATAAACTGCTCATGGAAAGCCTCCTTAAGAAACGATGATTTGTTTTATCATAGCACGTTTTCGCCATCCTGAACAGGCGGGGAGATTCTTAAAAGTATCTAAAGTTTTCGGTTTCGATTGACGGATCTTTGGTCCTTTACTATAATTAAAAGCGGAAAAAACAAAGGACGTGAGAGCTATGAATGTACTGTTTTTTATTACTCCCAAAAGTGAAGTCGCTTACCTCTATGAGGACTACACACTCCGTCAGGCACTGGAGAAGATGGAGCATTACCGTTACAGCGCTGTCCCCATTATCACCCGCAAAGGGGCGTATATCGGAACTCTGACGGAGGGGGATCTGCTCTGGAATATGAAGGACAATGAGGTCTTTGACCTGAAGGGAGCGGAGAAGATTCCTCTCAGCAAGGTCAGGCGCCGTTGGCACAACGAACCGGTTAATGTCAACTGCAACATCGAGGATTTGGTGCTGACCTCCATGAATCAG
>DVFT01000178.1 GCA_018713105.1 Candidatus Limivivens merdigallinarum
AATTCCAGTTTCATTCTTTCGCTGCTGCAGGTATCATAAAACCTCAAAAATTCCGGAATCCATCTGGGATCGTCATTGAAACCGTGGATCAGCGGCGTGCGCACCCACAGTTCTTTTGCCTGCCTGGAGGCTTCCCGGATATTCTTTAAAATTTCTCCATTAGAAAGCCCTGTGTAAGCCTTATGGATCCTATCGTCAATATGCTTTAAATCAATGATCAGAACATCCAAAGCAGGCAGCAGTTCCAACAGCCTTTTATGGGTTCCATTGGTCTCCAGCGCCGTATGAATTCCTTCCCGCTTCAGACCAAATAAGAGTTCTTTCAATTCTTCAAACTGAAGCGTAGCCTCCCCGCCGGTGACCGTGACTCCTCCGCCGTCAAAAAACAGCGCCTTACTGTGCACCGCCTCCGAAATCAGGCTGCTGACATCCCGCTGCTTGTAACTAAAGGAAATGCTCTGGTTCCTGTGAATGGTCGTACACTCCCTTTCCCTGCATTCCCGGCATAACGCCCGGTTCAGGGTTCCATTCCTGACAGCTCCCTTTGGGCAGACGCCCTCCGGCAATTCCTGATCTTTTACCAGCATACAGCCTCTCGGATCCATTCCCTCCGGATTGGAGCACCAGGGACAGCGCATATTGCATCCCTGTAGGTGGTAGATCAGCCGGTTGCCCGGTCCGTCCTGAGAATAATTAAAACCCTTTTTCATTACTTTCATCTGTCAAATCTTCCTCCCTTTATTCCCGAGAGCAGCAAGTCAAGTGACCTGCCTGGATCGGGGATTTAACTTGTAGGCGGAATACACCGGATAAAGGACAGTTTCCCGGAAGTTCTCAGTTCATACCTTCCGCAGGCTGCAGCCGGCAGAAAGAAAAATTCCCCTTTCCGAATCTTCCTTTGGTATCCTTCTCCCCGAATCTCTCCTTCCCCGTCAAGGATCATGTAGATGCAGGCGCTTCCCTCCAGAGAAGCTTCCGTTCCTTCCATCTCCCAGAGATCCAGATCAAAGCATTCCGTCTCCTCACTGCTTAAAAATTTGCTCACCCGAAGTCCTTTTTCTTCCCGAACAATACGGGGATCCTTTCTTGCAAGCGTTCCGGCTTTCTCTCCACAGAGAGAAAAATCAAAGCAGTCCAGCGCCGTTTCCTTTGGAAGTCCCAAGTATCTCTCTTCTTCGTTCAGAAGATAATCTCCGCACCAGTATTCCGGCTGGATGGTAAAATCCGTAGGCTCCTGAATCTCCAGGATCAAACAGCCCTGGCCGATGGCGTGAACCGCTTTCGCCGGGATATAATACACTTCTCCCTTTTTCACCGGGATCCTGTGGAGCAAGCCTTCCATAGCATCTTTATCCTCTCGTGAAGCTTCCACCGCCCTTTCAAACTCTTCCCTGGTAATCTGATTCCGAAAGCCGAAAAAGACAGCGGCGTCCGGTCTGGTATCCAGGATATACCAGAGCTCTGTTTTTCCATGCTCGCTGTGAAAATAGGTTCTGGAAAATTCTTTATCCGGGTGCACCTGAATGGGCAGCCGGACCGCACTGTCCAGAAGCTTCACCAGAATTCCAAGATCGCTTCGGTCTCCCAGCAGTTCTTTCGGATATGTCAAAAGAAGCTCTTTCAGCGTCAGATCCGTTCCCTCAAGAACGCTCAAGCCTTCTCCAGGGATCTTTTCGCCTCCGTTGATTGCTTCCACCACGGAAGAGATCCACTCCTCCGGCTTATGTCCGTCCTCTTCTTCTATGCCGGAAAGCTTTCCAAACAGAGCGCCGCCTACGTAGACTCTCCGCACCCGATTTTTTTCAAAAAATATCGGCTCCGTTACACGTCTTTTTTCCTCCATTCTGGAAAATGCCGCCGCGCCTGATGCAGCCTCTTCCCGGGTTCTGGAGAGGTGAAGCTGCATCCCGAATTTTTCCTCCAGGATGCTCTGCAGCAAAGGATTTTTCCGGACGGCGTTTCCGCTGACCGTGAATACTTTTTCCGCTTTGATTTCCTCCGAAAGCTCTTCATAGAACTCATACAGCTCCTGGCACATTCCTTCCAGCACTCCTAAGATCAGCTCTCCCGGATGGAAATTCTCCGTCCCAATGCCTTCTATTTTTCCGCAGACGTCAGGCTTTTTTCTGCTCCCCTGAAAGCGGGTATCCACGATCAGCTTCCTCGTCCTTCGTCTCATAGCCTGCTGACCGGCATCGTTCATGAGTTCATAGAGGTTCTGAGGCTCCTTACCTCCAAAGAGCTCCAGCGCTTCCCCAAAGAAATTCTTCAAAATTTCGTAGGCCCGTCCTCCGCACAGGGACGAACCCACATAGAGAAAGTCTCCGCCGATATATGGGCGGCATTCCAGATTTTCAAATCTTTCAAACCTGGTTCCCACGGCAGAAATCTGACCTCCTGTGCCGAGATTTAAAAGCATTCTGTCCGATCCTTCCACTGCTCCGAGAAAGCTGGCCTGGTTATCACCAATCGCCAGACTGACCGGAATCCCCTGATAACAGCCAAGCTTTTCCTGCTCTTTTCCAAGCATTGGAAGATATTCAGAAGGGATGCGAAGCTCTTCCAGCTTTTCTCTTTCGTAACAGCCGTTTTCCACATCAAACATTCCAAAGCTTGCCGCCATACTGCTGTGGATCAGAGGCGCCTTCCTGCCAGCCAGGGACATTGCCACATAATCCGGAATGGTGCAGAACACCTTTGCCCTGACTGGAATCTTTCCCTTCTCTGACAGCCAGGCATGGGTTACTATGCCAAAACCGGTAGCGAGAGATCGGCCTGACCTCTTTGACAGTTTCTCTACAAAACTGATCCCCTCTTCGTCCTTTTCATCGCCCCTTCCATCCTGCCAGGTAAACAGCGGGGAGACCGCTTTTCCTTCTCCATCCAGATAGAGAATTCCATGCATCTGTCCGGTAACGCCGATACTGGTCACCCGGTCATATTTTTTCAGGAAATAGTCCAGCATCTCCCGGCATTTCTTCAATATTTGGTCGGGATCCTGAAGTTTCTCATACTCCCATTCTCCCGCCATCCAGGTATCGTTCTCCCAGGTACAGGACTCCAGAAGACTGCCGTCCCTATTCTCTGTCACTACACCGCAGATGGTGGTGGTGCCTACATCTATCCCCACTGATTTCATGGTTCGTTCCTATTCCTTTCCGTATGTATTCCATTTCTCCAAGGCCGCCCGTACATTCTCCGGCTTTGCTCCCAGGCCAAATTCCAGCTGGGCGATCACGCCGCCGTCCTGCCAGAAGGCTTCCATCACTTTTTCTACTGCGTCCTCCGCTTCTTTGGGAGTTCCGTAGGGAAGGATCATCTGCCGGTCGATCTCCCCCCAGAAAGTAATCTTTCCTCTGAATTTCGAAAGTTCTTCAAAATCCATACAGAAAACCTGCGTGTTGACCGCATCCAGTCCAATTTCTATCAACTTCGGCAGAATGCTCAAGATGTTTCCGTCCGAATGCATAAACATCTTTTTACCATGGCTTTTGGCAATGTCTATATAGT
>DVFT01000179.1 GCA_018713105.1 Candidatus Limivivens merdigallinarum
AAGAGCTCCAACAAGAAGGTGCTGACAGTCACCAGTAAGGGAAAGATTACTGCGAAGAAGAAGGGAACGGCTTACGTAATCGTGACATCCGGCAAGAAGACAGTGCGCTGCAAGGTGAAAGTAAGATAACAATCAGATGACAGATTCAAGAACCGCTGCAGGAGAAATCTTGCAGCGGTTTTTCGCTCCTTGTCATTTGAAATCCCGCATGTTAAAATGAAAAAAACATCAAAGGAAGAGAATGGTCCGGGCAGTTTTCTGGCGATGCAAAAAGGGGTGTGACGGATAGATGGAATACAAAAACAGGAAGGGCTTGCCCGTCGGAATAGAGAGCTTTGAGGAAATCCGCAAAGAGGGTTATTATTATGTAGACAAGACGGCAATGCTGAAAGATCTGCTCTATAGGCGCAGTAAAGTAAATCTGTTTACGCGTCCGCGGCGTTTTGGGAAATCTTTGAATATGAGCATGCTGAAATATTTTCTGGAAATTGGCTGCGATAAGAACTTGTTTGACGGGCTTAAGATTTCGGAGGACAGGGAGCTTTGTGAGCAGTATATGGGGGAATTTCCGGTGATATCCATAAGCCTGAAGGATGTGGACGGAGTCGATTTCAAAACCGCCCGTTCACTCTTTTGCGCTGTCATTGGTAATGAGGCGATGCGTTTCCAGTTTCTGCTGGATGACAATACGCTGTCCATTCGGGAAAGAGAACAGTACAAACAGATCATCCATGTAGATCAGAGCGGCAGAGAAAGCTTTTTTATGTCAGATTCTGTGCTGATGGGAAGTTTAAAAATGTTATCGGGATTATTGGAAAAACACTATGGTCAAAAAGTGATCCTTTTGGTGGATGAATACGATGTTCCTTTGGCTAAAGCACATGAACATGGTTATTACAATGAGATGGTTCTGCTGCTGCGGAACGTTCTGCAGCAGGCGCTGAAAACCAGCGACAGTCTCTATTTTGCAGTACTGACTGGATGTTTAAGAGTAGCGCAAGAGAGTATTTTTACGGGGCTCAACAATCTTAAGATTTTATCGATTACCACTGTGCGTTTCGATGAATATTTTGGCTTTACCGACGAGGAGGTAAAGTAAATGCTGGAATATTACGGTCTGGAGAAGAAGTACGAGACGGTGAGGGACTGGTATGACGGATATCGATTTGGCAATATCAGCGTCTACTGTCCGTGGGATGTAACGGACAGTGGTTTGACCAAAAGCGAGATCGAAGCTTTGGTGGCAGGAGAAAATGTGGCAAAGGAAATCCACGAGGAGCTGACGTACAATAGGCTGTACGATTCCATCGATCATATTTGGAGCGTACTATTTATGACCGGATATCTGACCTATTCCGGAAAACCGGAGGGAAAAACCTACCTTTTGAAAATTCCCAATATGGAAATCCGTAATATTTTTTTGGAACAGATCATGACGCAATTTAAAGCAGACGTGGCAAAAGACGGTGAGTATCCGTGATACGTTTGTCCGAAAATCAACCAAAGAAAATTTTTATCATGGAATCCTGCTGGGAATTCTTGGATACAAAAATGGATGGTATATAAAATCGAACAGAGAATCCGGAAATGGCTACAGCGATATCTTTATTAAAATTGAGAAGGAAGATATTGGGATCATCATCGAAGTAAAATATGCGGAAAAAGCCCAGTACGATTCGGTGTGCGAGGATGCTTTCCAACAGATTGAAGAGACCGGATATACGGAAGAGCTGATAGAAGAAGGCTGTCACACGATCCTGAAATATTGTATCGCATGCTGCAAAAAAGAATGCCGGGTACGGTGTCATCAGGAAGAAAAGACAGCGCCCTGCCTGCCCAAGAATGGCGGAAATGCGTAAGGATTTGAATTATCGCTTGCTTTTGGCAATACAATGTTATATAATTCATGACGACAGAAGCTTCCCAAAAGAGGGGAGCATACAACGAAGTATTCCATAGAGTAGGTTTATCATTATCATTTGAGAACAGGGGATAGAAGGAAGATGAGTACAGACAAATACGTGAGTCCATTATCTGAGAGATACGCCAGCAAGGAAATGCAGTATATTTTTTCACCGGATATGAAATTCCGTACCTGGAGAAAGCTGTGGATTGCTCTGGCAGAGACTGAGAAGGAGCTGGGGCTTCCCATCACCGACGAGCAGATCGAGGAGCTGAAAGCCCACGCTGACGACATCAATTATGACGTGGCAAAGGAACGGGAGAAAGTCGTCCGCCACGATGTCATGTCCCATGTATATGCCTACGGTGTCCAGTGTCCGAAGGCGAAGGGAATCATCCATCTGGGTGCCACCTCCTGCTATGTAGGAGACAACACCGACATTATTGTGATGAACGAAGCACTCAAGCTGGTGCACAAAAAGCTGGTCAACGTGATCGCGGAGCTGGCAAAGTTCGCCAGGGAGTACAAGGATCTGCCGACGCTGGCGTTCACCCATTTCCAGCCGGCGCAGCCTACCACGGTAGGAAAGAGGGCAACTCTCTGGATGCAGGAGTTCCTCATGGATCTGGAGGATCTGGAGTATGTCCAGAGCACCTTAAAGCTTCTCGGGTCCAAGGGAACCACGGGAACGCAGGCAAGCTTTTTGGAACTGTTTGACGGGGATCAGGAGACCATCGACAAGATCGATCCCATGATCGCGGAAAAGATGGGCTTCAAGGCAGCATATCCCGTATCGGGACAGACCTATTCCCGAAAAGTAGACACCAGGGTTTTGAACATTCTGGCAGGGATTGCGGCAAGCGCGCACAAATTCTCCAACGATATCCGCCTGCTGCAGCATCTGAAGGAAGTGGAAGAACCCTTTGAGAAAACCCAGATCGGATCCTCGGCAATGGCGTACAAGAGAAACCCCATGCGGAGCGAGCGGATTGCGTCTCTGTCCCGCTATGTGATGATCGATGCCCTGAATCCGGCAATCACCTCCGCGACCCAGTGGTTTGAGCGGACACTGGACGACTCTGCCAACAAGAGACTGTCCATTCCGGAGGGCTTCCTTGCCATCGACGGAATCCTGGATCTCTGCCTGAATGTGGTGGATGGTCTGGTGGTATATCCCAAGGTGATCGAAAAGCATCTGATGAGCGAGCTGCCTTTCATGGCGACCGAGAATATCATGATGGACGCGGTAAAGGCAGGAGGAGACCGCCAGGAACTCCACGAAAGGATCCGTACCCTTTCCATGGAAGCAGGAAAGACCGTGAAGGTGGAAGGCAAAGAGAACAACCTCCTGGAGCTCATTGCAGCAGACCCGGCGTTCAATATGACTTTGGAGGATCTGAAGAAGACCATGGATCCGAAACGGTATGTGGGGCGTGCCCCGCTCCAGGTAGAGAAATTCCTGGAAACCGTCGTGAATCCGGTTCTGGAAGCAAACAAGGGCGTGCTTGGAATGACAGCGGAGATCAACGTATAAAGAAAAGAAACAGGATGCCGGCAAAACGGCATCCTGTTTTCATCCATGAGCACGGGAGCTGGCAAACAGCATGAGCGATAAACTGTCCGTGGAGCGGCGGCGATTCTCTCAGGGAGGAATGAGATGAATATCAATCTGGAATATTACAAGATCTTTTACTATACAGCGCGGGCGGGGAGCATTACCCGGGCGGCGGAACTTCTCTCCGTCAGCCAGCCGGCAGTCAGCCAGGCGGTCCGTACCCTGGAGGAAGAAGTGGGAATGCCGCTTTTTGTGCGGACTGGAAAAGGGGTTCGCCTGACGCCGGCGGGAGAAGTGCTCTACTCCTATGTGGAGCGGGGGTATGAGAGTATCCTGATGGGAGAGATGAAGCTTAGGGAACTTCAGAACCTGGAGAGCGGGGAGATCCGGATTGGGGCGAGCGATATGACCCTCCGCTTTTTTCTGCTTCCCTATCTGCAGAGGTTTCATGAGGCGTACCCTGGGATCAAGCTGACAGTGACCAACGGACCTACCCCGGAGACCTTGAAAATGATGCAGGAGGGAAGGATCGATTTCGGCGTGGTGACAGACCCGGTGGGCGCCCATGGAGATCTCCAGATCCTGAAGATGCGGGAAATCTCGGACGTCTTCGTGGCTGGCTACCGCTTCCTGGAGCTGAAGCACCGGACCATTCCCCTGAAGGAGCTGGAGCGCCTGCCCATTATCTGCTTGGAAAAAAACACCAGCACCAGAAGGTATATGGATGCCTTCCTGAAGGAAAACAAAGTATTTATCCAGCCGGAGATCGAGCTTGCTACCAGCGATATGATCGTGGAATTTGCCAGGAGGAATTTCGGCGTGGCGAATGTGGTGTATGATTTCGCACGGGAATATCTGGAGAAGGGGGAGCTCTTCGAGCTGAAGCTTTCCGCCAAGATCCCCAAGCGGTCCATCTGCGTTATCCTGGAGAGAGAAAAGGGGCTTTCTGCGGCTGCACAGCGGCTGCTGAGTTTTTTGAATGAGAAGGGAGACTAAGGTGGAAATCAGTTCAAGATATAAGAATAGATTATTTTAAATATAAACAATATTAATTTTACTTATATGGATTCTTATAGTATAATAACAACCATGGGACTTATCCCGTTTGTATGAAAGATAATTCAGGAGGAACAGACATGATTACTGCTGTAGTAGGAGCCAACTGGGGCGATGAGGGAAAGGGAAAGATCACAGACATGCTGGCAGAGAAGGCGGATATTATCGTCCGTTTTCAGGGCGGTGCCAATGCCGGCCATACGATTGTGAACAACTATGGGAAATTTGCGTTGCACAGCCTGCCGTCCGGTGTATTTTACAACCACACCACCAGCATCATCGGAAACGGCGTGGCGTTGAACATCCCTACCTTAGTAGGAGAGGTAAAGAGCATTGTGGACAAGGGCGTGCCGATGCCGAAAATCCTGGTGTCGGACCGCGCACAGATCGTGATGTCCTATCATGTCTTGTTTGACCAGTACGAGGAGGAACGGCTGGGAGGCAAATCCTTTGGTTCCACAAAATCCGGAATCGCGCCGTTCTATTCCGATAAATATGCAAAGATCGGCTTCCAGGTGAGCGAGCTCTTTGACGAGGAGCATCTCAAGGAGAAGGTGGAGAGGATCTGCGTCCAGAAGAACGTCCTTCTGGAACATCTCTATCACAAGCCTGCCCTGAAGCCGGAGGAGATTTTGAAAGAACTGCTCCACTATAAGGAACTGATCGCACCTTTCGTCTGCGATACCTCAAAGTATCTGTGGGATGCGCTGAAGGAGGGCAAGAACATCCTTCTGGAGGGGCAGCTGGGTTCCCTGAAGGATCCGGACCACGGCATTTACCCCATGGTGACCTCCTCCTCCACCCTTGCCGCTTATGGAGCTGTGGGAGCAGGTGTGCCGCCCTATGAGATCCAGAAGATCGTCACAGTTGTGAAGGCATATTCCAGCGCAGTAGGCGCCGGCGCCTTCGTCAGCGAGATTTTCGGGGAGGAAGCCGATGAGCTTCGAAGACGCGGCGGAGACGGCGGAGAGTACGGAGCCACCACAGGGCGTCCGCGCCGTATGGGATGGTTCGACTGTGTTGCAAGCAGATATGGATGCAGGATTCAAGGTACCACGGATGTGGCATTCACCGTCCTGGATGTGCTGGGATATCTGGATGAGATCCCGGTGTGCGTAGGATACGAGATCGACGGCGAAGTGACGAAGGACTTCCCCACCACTGCGCTGCTGGAAAAGGCAAAGCCTGTCCTTAAGAACCTTCCCGGCTGGAAGACGGATATCCGCGGAATCAAACGCTATGAGGATCTGCCGGAGAACTGCCGCAATTATATCGAATTTGTGGAGAAAGAACTTGGATTCCCCATCACCATGGTTTCCAATGGACCTGGGCGTGAGGATATTATCTACAGAAATTAAGCAAAGAAGGGAACAAAGCGCCGAAGCTGGCAGCAGGACGCCAGGGTCTTCGGCGTTTGTTGTGCAAAGAGATGAAAGGAAAGCATTTATTCAGCAACCGGGATCTTCGGATCTTGCTGGTTCCGGTCATTGTAGAACAATTTCTCAATTCCCTGATGGGGACGGCGGACAGCATCATGGTCAGCAATGTGGGTTCCGCCGCGATTTCGGCGGTTTCCCTGGTGGATTCCATCAACGTCCTGGTGATCCAGGCGTTCTATGCCCTGGCAGCGGGCGGAGCCATCATCTGCTCCCACTATCTCGGGCAGGAGAACCGCAAGGAGGCGGTGGAAACCGCCAGACAGCTGGTTTTCATCATCGCTGCCATCTCCACGGTGGTGACGGCGGTCTGCCTGGTCTTTCAGGTGCCGCTGCTTCGGTTGATTTTCGGACAGGTGGAGGAGAGCGTTATGACGGCCTCACAGACATACTTTTTCTATACGTCTCTTTCCTTCCCATTCATCGCCCTGTACGATGCGGGTTCCTCGGTCTTCCGTTCCCAGGAAGATACCCGGACGCCTATGGTGATCGCCATGATCTCCAACTGTATGAACATTGTGGGAAATGCCATCCTGATCTGGGGCTTCCATATGGGAGTGGCGGGCGCTGCCATCGCAACCTTAGGTTCCAGG
>DVFT01000180.1 GCA_018713105.1 Candidatus Limivivens merdigallinarum
AACATGGGGCTGCCGCACTAAATAATGAGTGCGGCAGCCCCATTTCTGAAATACTGCCCCATATGGATTACATAGAACATTAAAATTATAATTTTAAAGAATACTTGCAATTTATATAGACTATTACTATACTATACTTAGTAAATAGATCTATAAATTATAAAGTATAATATATGAAAATGAAGCGATGATACATGTTAGGAGGTGCTTTATGGCAATCGTAAGTGATGAGCAGGTTTTTAAGGTATTAAGACAGTATAATCCTTGGTGGAGGCTTCCATCAGCCATCAAGGAGGAGACAAAGCCGCAGAAACGCTTGGCATACTATGAAGCGCTGAAAATTATGAACCATAAGACCATTCGCCGTTTTGCAGTGCTGTCTGGGGGAAGGCGTGTTGGGAAGACGACGATCCTATATCAAATGATAGAGAACCTGATTGATGAAGGGATCAATCCGAAAAATATTTTGTATGCTACTTTTGATAATCCAATCCTGAAGCTGGTCAGTGTGGAAGTGGTTCTTTCTATCTATGAATCCCTGTATCCCATAGAAGGTACCAGGTATCTTTTTTTTGACGAGATCCAGTACACGGATCAATGGGAGCTTTGGATGAAAGTGATGTACGACAGCAGAAAAGATATCCGTATGGCTGCCACAGGTTCTGCAAGCCCGATCCTGGAAAAAGGCACTGCTGACAGCGGGACGGGCAGATGGAGCGTATTGAAAATCCCGACTTTGTCTTTTTATGAATACTGCAGGCTGCTTGGTCTTGAGGAACCAGAACTTCCGGAAGCGCCCCAGCTCAGTAAACTTACAGACATGAGCAATGCACAGCTGGGAGATCTGATGGACAGGTTTTCACCGCTTCAAAATCAGTTTAACCGTTACTTGATGATTGGGGGATTTCCGGAGCTTGTCCTCTCAGACGATGATGTATATGCCCAGAGAATGCTGCGGGAAGATGTGGTTGACAAAGTGATTAAGAGAGATGTCCTTACCATGTTCAATATTCGAAGCCCTCTTTTGCTGGAAAAGCTGTTTCTCTATCTTTGTATGAACTCTACGGAAATTTTTAACGCAACGACAGCGGCAAAGGAACTGGAAAATGTTTCTGTAGCTACGGTTGAGAATTATCTGGGAGCTCTGAAAATGTCTAATTTGATTTATTTGGCAAAACCGATGAATGTGGGAAGCAAAGGTGCGTTGAAAGGAAAACCAAAGATTTTTATTGCAGATGCAGCCATCCGGAATGCGGTATTGATGATTGACGATATCCTTTCCGATGAAAAAGAGCTTGGAGTTGCGGTGGAAACGGCTGTTTATAAACATATGGTGTCCTTTTATCAAGGGAGCACGGCACAGATTGGTTATTTCAGAAAGGCAAAAGATAATCAGAAAGAGGTAGATGTTGTAGTACAGCTGCCCCGGGAGGAAATTCTCTGCGAGGTCAAATACCGCAGCAATTCCCATATCCCGGCTACAGATGCGATCGTAGAATTATGTCAGGATGAAGGGGCAAAGATAACCAGCGCTTTTCTGATTACAAAACGATTAGATGATTTTGGAATCACAAAGCATGAAACGGCAACTCCGATTTTGAGGGTTCCTGCGCTGGCATTCCTCTACCTGCTGGGCAAAATGGAGGCAGAGGGGAGAAACGGAAAGATCTGAAATTTGCGTGGGGCAGGCGTTTAGCTTACCCCGCGAAGCTCCGCTCCCGGAATCGTCTCCCTCACAACCGCCAGAAATTCCTCCAGCTCCCCCTTAGAAAAGGACGCATACACCCCCGGAACCAGGATTTGCTCGGAATCCCGGTAGTTCTGGAGATAGTACCTTCTGCATCCGGCAATCCAGTCACGGATTCCCACAAAGTCTTGCCTTTGATGGAGCCCCTTCACCGCTGTGGTTCGGAATTCATAATCCACCGGAGCTTCCTCCAGCAAAAAGCGCACGGATTCCTCCACGGCGTCAAGGTTCATTCCCTCTATCCCGGCGGCAGCGGCATAGCCTTCCCGGGAGGATTTGATATCCATCGCCACATAGTCCAAAAGCCCCTGGGATACCAGCTCCTTCAGGACGTTGGGGCGGCTTCCGTTGGTGTCCAGCTTCACCAGATAGCCTAAGTGTTTGATCTTCTGGAGAAAGGGTTCCAAATCTTTCGAAAGAGTAGGCTCCCCGCCGGTAATGCAGACCCCGTCCAGCACCCGTTTCCTCTTTTTCAAAAATTGGAAGACCTCATCCTCAGAGATGACAGGCTCCAAGTCCGGGGCGAGGACCAGGCTGGAATTTTGGCAAAAAGGGCATCTGAAGTTGCAGGAACCTAAGAATACGGTGGCAGCCGTGTATCCTGGGTAGTCCAAAAGGGTCAGGTTTTGCAGTCCATGTATGTTCATAAAGATCTCCATTCCGCCGCCTTTTCGTGGGCGGCACAAATCCTTCTTTCGTAAACGCCTGAATTTGGCATGGTATGATTATACCACAAAGCGGTCAGGCGGGGGGAGTTTTATGGAATTCGATGATTTAACGTCACTCACAATAAAATGATCAACATAATTTATGTTGTGCTATGAAAAAGGGGGAAAAGAAATTGAGAGAGACGAAATCATCCAGAATCCGGTGGAACAGTTTGATCCTATGTATGCTTATCATTTTTCCGTGCCGGGATTCAAAGTTGAGGCTGCAGCAAAAGTACGCATGAATAAGACCCGTGTATCGATTTATAAGAAAAAGACCTGCAGGCTGGTAATGCGGAATGTAAAAGCAGGGACCAAAGTGACCTGGAAGACTTCTAAATCCAGTATGGCATCTATCAAAGCGAAGGGAACTTCCTGCACGGTTACCGGAAAGAAAGATGGAACTGCTGTATAGAATCAGATGCTTTTTTAATGATCTTTCCAATAAGGGGCACAGGGAGCATTCTGGGCTGTACCGAAATAGGCTTGCTCATTCAACAACAGGATACGAGTTTGCCGTCCCGCTGCCTGCCGCGGGGGATTTTGCTGAACCAGCAGGAAAGGTCAAGACCGTCCGATATCCCTCATTTGGGCTGCTTTCGATTCTCATGGAACCGTGATGGGCGGTTACAATCTGCCGCACCAGCAGAAGCCCCAATCCATGTCTCAGATCAAGCCGTTCATCCGTACTGTCGATATAGTGCGGCTTGTGTTCCAATTCCCGCAGCTTTTCCGGGGTCAGCCCTACTCCGTTGTCAGCGACCGTCAAAGTCAGTACCCCGTCGGCAGTTTTGAGGGAAAGCCGGATATCGCAGCCCTGCGGGTTATGCCGGATGCTGTTCTGTACGAGATTGCTGACTGCCCGTGAAAGCAAGCGCGCATCGCCTTCCAGCAGGGTGGTTTCTGCTTCCGGCGCGATGTCAATATCCATCGTATAAGCCTCAGAAATCCCGGAGTTGATCAGTTCCGCCGCGTAGGAACGAAGGAGCTTGGCTGGGCGTATTGGCTCTTTGTGAAGCGGCTGCATTTCATATTCCAGCTGGGATACCAGATTCAGATCCTGTACCAATTCTTTTATTTTCACACTTTGTTTCCGTATGATTTCCGCCTGTTTTCGGATCGTATCGCTGGCGTTTTCGTTAGCGGCAATCTGATCGGCATATCCCATGATCATAGAAAGCGGTGTGCGGATGTCATGGGAGACGCCGCTGATCCAGTTGGCTCTGGATTCATTCTGCCGGCTTAAGATCAGGGAGGCTTTGTTTACACTTTCTGCGATTTCCGACAGTTCCCCGGCAATCTGAAGAGAAGCAGGCTTGCCGTCCGCCAATGTCCGAACGGCAGCTGCAATCGGCTCTGTATTCCGTAGGATCCTGCGTTTCGAAATATAATAAGCCAAAAACAGGCACAGCGCATCCATTCCCAGCATTCCACAAAGGTAGAGCGGAAGTCTTTGAATGGTTTCCATGGAATAGTAATTGCTGGTAAGCTTCACATAGCTGTCCTTTGGATATCCCAGCACCAATAGCCCATCGTCCGTATTCCAGACGAAAACCGGATAATCCATCAGGTAGCCTTTTGAAAATGACGCGATGTCTTGAATGGAAAAGCTTTGGGGGATTTCTTCGGGTGCATCGAGCGTCCAAAAACATTCGCCCTCCGGCGTCAGATACAGAGCCCAGATCTGATGCTGGCGCAGCTTCTCGGCGGCTTCCTCCGTCAGGCTTTCGGTGGATGCAGCGGCAGCAGTCATCTCCAGCATGGCGCGGGGGGAGGTATCCCCATAGTCCGAGAAAACCGTATGGCAGAAGGTCAGACCAAACAAGAGGAGATTGATGAGAATTAGCATCAGGAGAAATGCGGCAAAAGATGCCAAATGTTTTGAAATATAGGATCCAAAGGATTTCATGTCATCACTTCCTCGCAATCAATTTGTAGCCCAGCCCTTTCACCGTAATCAGAGAAACCGGCTTTGACGGGTCGGTTTCGATTTTTTCCCGGACGCGCCGGACATGGGCATTTAAGCTGTTTTGATAGCCGAACGGGTTGTCTCCCCATAAGGCTTCGCAAAGGGCGTCAACGGTGACGATCCTGCCTTCGTTGCGGGCGAGTGTTTCCAGCAGAGTATGTTCCTTTGCGGTCAGCGGGATCCGTTTTTCTCCCTTGAGGACCTCTGCCCGGCTAAAATCGATGATACATCCATCCAGGGCAACCAGAGGGGCATCCTCCTTATAGGTGCGGCGCAAGACTGCACAGACCCTAAGCAGCAGTTCCTGCGGCAGAAAAGGCTTTGCAATATAGTCATCCGCGCCAAGCCCGAGCCCGGCAAGCTTGTCCGCCGGTTCGTCTTTTGCCGTCAAAAAGATAACCGGCACATCGGTAAAGGTGCGAAGCTGTTCCATCAGAGAGAAGCCGTCGCCATCCGGCAGCATAACATCCAATAGGATCAAATCAGGTGATTCGTGTTTGGCTTTCGATACGGCTTCCTTGACAGATGCGGCAGTAAATACCGTCTGAAAACCTGCATCTTTCAAAATATCCGACACCATGTTCAGTAAATCCGGCTCGTCATCCACGAGCAGGAGCTTTTTGCAATACAGAAATGAATCATCCATAACATCTCCTCCTATGGGAGCCATTATAGCACAGGCTGACCGGTCTTAGGCGTGTATTCCGAAAAAGTAAGGAAAAAGTAAGGATGCGGGAAGATAGAAGTCAGGTCCGTGTTTTATCATGGGAAAAAAGAAAGGAGAGGTTTTTATGGATTACATGATTACCACGGAACAGTTGACAAAAACATATAAGAAATTTACTGCCGTCAACAATCTTTCGCTTCATATTCGAAAAGGAAGCATCTATGGCTTTCTGGGTCCCAATGGGGCAGGAAAGTCCACCACCATGAAAATGCTGCTGGGGCTGACTGCCCCCACAAAAGGCAGCTTTCTTCTCGACGGAAAGCGATTCCCGGAAGAGAGGATCGCCATTTTGAAAGAAGTCGGCTCCTTCATCGAGGCTCCCTCCTTTTACGCAAACCTGACTGGCAGGGAAAATCTCGACATTATCCGAAGGATTTTGGGACTGCCGAAAGGCGCGGTTAAAGACGCATTGGAGTTGGTTGGTTTGACGGAGTTCGGCGACAGGCTGGCAAAAAAATATTCCCTGGGGATGAAACAGCGCCTGGGTCTTGCTGGTGCGTTGATTGGCAGGCCCCCCATCCTAATCCTGGATGAGCCAACCAACGGGCTGGATCCCGCCGGCATCCATGAAATCCGCAATCTGGTGAAATCCCTGCCGGATCTTTACGACTGCACGATCCTGATTTCCTCCCACATGCTCTCAGAGATCGAACTGATCGCGGACGACATTGGGATTCTGAACCATGGGCGTCTGCTGTTTGAAGGCAGTCTGGACGAACTTCGCCAGAGCGCTTTGAAGGCAGGCTTCGCGGCGGATAATCTGGAAGAGATGTTTCTCTCGATGGTGGAGAAGGACAATGTCCTCAGAAAGCAGAGGGCAAGGCTATGAAGATATGGTCAATCGAACTTCGGAAAGAAAAGAGGACCGGCGTCATTCCAGTGCTCCTGGCTGTAGGGGTATTAGGCGGCGCGTACGCCTTTGCGAATTTTATCCTGCGGAAAGAGACGCTTCTTTCTCTGCCTCTGGATCCCATGGATGTCCTGCTCACCCAGCTCTACGGCGTGATCATGATCTTAAATATGTTTGGCATCATAGCGGCTGCCTGTATGATCTACAACATGGAATTTAAGGGCAGCGCAGTGAAGAAAATGTATACGCTGCCTGTGAGCGTACCGGGAATGTATCTGTGCAAATTCCTGATCCTGACGTTGGCGTTTCTGGCGGCGGTCATTCTGCAGAATCTGGCGCTGATCCAAATCGGCACAGCAGACTTGCCGGAAGGCACCTTTGAACTGGGGACGCTGATAGGATTTGCGTTCTATTCCTTTCTCACATCCATGCCGGTACTGTCCTTTATGCTTCTGATCTCTTCGCGCTCATCTAATCTGTGGGTGCCTCTCGGAGTGGGAGTCGCAGGCTTCTTAAGCGGTATGGCGCTGGCGAACGCAAGCCTCGCCCCTTTGATGGTTCATCCATTTGTGCTTATGCTGAAACCGGCGGTTGCCATGAGCGCTAAGCCCGACGGGAGGGTGATCGCAGTCTCCGTGGCAGAGACGGTTTTGTTCCTTGCCGCTGCCCTGTGGATGGCAAAAAAGAAACGCTATGAATAAGGAGGGTTTTCAGATGAGTTTTTCGGAATTGCTTGGAATTGAGTTTAGAAAAGTAAAGCGCTCCAGGATCGTGCCGTTGATCTTTATCGCGCCGCTCCTGGTGGTTTCTTCCGGGGTAGCGAGCCTCAGCCGCTATTTCACTCCGGAATATACGAACGCATGGTATGCCATGTTCATTCAAAGCGCGCTGGTTTATGCCTACTATCTGCTGCCGTTCAGCATGATTGTCGTGTGCGTGATGATTGCCGGACGGGAAACCGGAAACAACGGAATCCTGAAAATGCTGGCTCTGCCGGTCAGCCGCCATGCCCTTTCTATGGCGAAGTTCTGCGTGCTGGCATGTTTCCTGCTCATGGAAATGGTGGTATTCCTTGCAGTGTTTGTGGTCGCGGGTCTGATCGCCACGCGGACCATGGGAGTTACAGAAACCATGCCGATCCTTTCTCTTCTGAAATGGTGCGCAGAGCTGTTTCTCACCATGCTGCCCGCTGTGGCTGTCATGTGGGCAATTACGGTGCTGTTTGAAAAACCACTGCTTTCTGTGGGCTTGAACCTGCTCCTCGTCATCCCGGGCATTTTAGTGGCAAATACACCATTCTGGATTCTGTATCCCTATTGTTACAGCGGCTATCTGGTATCCAGCTCGCTCCATGACTTCACCGCAGAAGTCTCGGACAGTACCTTTTCCCTGTTTCCGTTTCTTCCCTGTGCGCTGATACTTTTTGGCGTGGTGATGGCGGTGGCGGTGACGCAGTTTGGGAAGAAAGAAATGAGGTGACGGGCGGTTCAAAGGAAGAAGGTACCCACTACCATTTCCACTCAAAATATGATATCCTTTTCCAAGATAGAGTATAGCGATATAAGCTGCCAAAAAGGAGTACAAAGGAGAATCTTATGCTGAAAGTACAATTCTACGATCAGGTCGAAGATGAAAAGCTGAAATTCGCAGTGATCCTGGCGAGAAAAGAGGGAAAATGGATTTTCTGCAAGCACAGGGAAAGGGATACCTATGAGATTCCTGGCGGGCACAGGGAGCCGGGAGAGGAGATCTGGGAGACTGCCAGGAGGGAGCTTCGGGAGGAAACTGGGGCTGTGGAGTTTGAGCTGAAACAGATCTGCATCTATTCCGTCACGGGTAAGACCAGGGTCAATGAGGATCCAAAGGAAGAGAATTTCGGAATGTTGTTTTTGGCGGAGGTGCATTCCTTTGAGGAGCTGCACAGCGAAATGGAGAAAATCATCCTGACCGATCGTCTGACCTACCCCTGGACGTACCCGGAAATTCAGCCCAAACTGATGGAAGAAGCGGGCAGGAGAGGATATCTTTGAAGAAACTATACAGAAAATTCAATCGAAAGGAAGCAGCCCCATCTGCTGCTGACAGGAAACTGCTATGACAGAAGACGAGAAATATATGAAGGAAGCCATCCGGCAGGCAAAGAAGGCATGGAAGCTTTGGGAGGTGCCCATCGGCTGTGTGATCGTCCATGGGGGAAAGATCATTGCCAGGGGATATAACCGAAGGAATACGGACAAAAATACCTTATCCCACGCGGAGCTGAATGCGATCCGGAAGGCGAGCCGGTATGTGGGGGACTGGCGGCTGGAGGAGTGTACCATGTATGTCACGCTGGAACCCTGTCAGATGTGCGCCGGCGCCATCGTCCAGGCCAGGATTCCTAAGGTGGTCATTGGATGCATGAATCCCAAGGCGGGCTGTGCGGGGTCGATCCTGAACCTTTTAAATATGAAGGAGTTCAATCATCAGGTGGAGGTAGTGAGGGATGTGCTCCACGATGAATGCAGCAGTATGCTCAGCGATTTTTTCCGGGAGCTTCGGGAGAAAAAGAAGGAGGAGAAGCTGGAACTGCAAAAAATGAAGAAATGTTAAATTTTGGAATGATTTATTTAACATTGCAGCGATAAATTTGATATTTATTTAAACACGTCCTGATATATGCTTGATGTTGCTGTGCTAGAATGCCGTCGTATCAAAAAACGCATATAAAAGGAGAGCGATTTATGAAATTTAAGAAACTGTGTGCACTGTTTATGGCAGCAGCGATGACAATGTCTATGGCAGGCGGTCTGGTTCAGGCGTCTGAGACAGAGACGGCAGCGGAGACGACCGTTACGGAAGCTGCAGCAGAAGAAACCGCAGCAACCGAAGCTGCAGCAGAAGAAACTGCAGAAACCACCGGCGTACCGAAATACATCTTCCTGTTTATCGGAGATGGTATGAGCTATCCGCAGGTTCAGGCAACCAACTATTATCTGAGCGCAAATGCACAGGAGAGCGAGGACATTCTCACCAGCAAGAACAACCTGACCATGATGAACTTCCCAGTGGCAGGCTCTGCACAGACCTATGACAGCACCTCTTTCTGTCCGGATTCTGCATCAACCGCGACCTCCATTTCCACCGGACATAAGACTTACAGCGGTACCATCAATATGGATGAGACCATGACTACCGCTTACGAGACCATTGCAGAGAAACTGAAAGATCAGCTGGGCTACAAGGTCGGCATTCTCACCAGCGTAAACTTAAACCACGCTACCCCGGCAGCCTTCTACGCACATCAGGCATCCAGAAACAGCTACTATGAGATCGGGCTTGAGATGGTAGAGAGCGGATTTGATTACTTTGCAGGCGGCGCGCTTCTTCAGCCCACCGGAGAAGAGGAAGATCAGCAGGATCTCTACGAGGTAGCAGCAGAGGCAGGCTACACGGTAGTAAAGACCCAGGCAGAAGCAGAGGCGCTGACTGCTGAAGATGGAAAAGTAGTCGTGATCGATGAGAATCTGGCAGATTCTGACGCGATGTCTTATGACATGGATCTGGAAGAAGGACAGTGGGCTCTGGCTGACTATGTGGACAAGGGAATCGAGATGCTTTCTGCTGACAATGAGGAAGGATTCTTCATGATGGTAGAGGGCGGCAAGATCGACTGGGCATGTCACGCCAATGATGCAGGTTCCACCATCACAGATACCATTGCACTGGACAATGCCGTAGAGAAGGCGGTAGAGTTCTACAACGAGCATCCGGATGAGACCCTGATTCTGGTAACCGGTGACCATGAGACCGGTGGCCTGAGCATCGGTTTTGCAGGAACCGACTACGATACGTTCCTGACCAACCTGAACAACCAGAAGATTTCTTACGCAAAATTTGATTCTGACTATGTAGCAGGCTACAAAGAGAATGGAACTGATTTCGAAACCGTTATGGCTGACGTTACCGAACTGTTTGGTCTGACTGCTCCGGCAGCAGATGCTGAAGAACAGACGGCAGAGATGGACAGCGCAGACGACCACAAAGAGACGGATGCATCCGGAACCCTGGAAATGACCCAGTATGAGTATGAGAAACTCCAGGCTGCTTATGAGGAAACTATGGCACGTGTAAATGAGGAAGAGAGCGAAGTGAGCCAGGAAGAATACCTGCTGTACGGAAGCTATGAGCCGCTGACCGTGACCATCACCCACATCCTCAACAACAAATCCGGTATCGACTTCTCCTCCTACGCACATACAGGACTTCCTGTGGAAGTATTCGCAATGGGCGTTGGACAGGATGAGTTCGGCGGATACTATGACAATACCGATATTTATAACAAAATGGCAGCTCTGACAGGAGTAGAATAATACATGAAGATATCTGGAATATGGAAAAAGTATTCCGTATCCTTACTGGCAATTCTTATGATCGTCATCCTCATATTTCTTCCGACGGGATATGAGGATGCCGCCATTTATGAGGGTACAGACAGGGTACGGGTCAAGGTGCTGGAGACAGACGAAAGCACAGTGATCAGCACGGGGCTGATTCAATCGGGAGAGCAGCGCTGCAAGGTGGAGATCCTGGACGGATTGTTCAAAGGACAGACGGCGGAAGCCACCAATATGCTCAATGGCTCCCTGGAACAGGACAAAATTTATGAAGTGGGCGATATTTCCCACGTGGTAATCAGCTATGACGGAGATGGGATTCTTTCGATTATCATGTCCGACCATTACAGACTGGATAAGGAGCTTTTGCTGGCAGGTATTTTTGTAGTCCTTTTGATCCTCTTTGCGGGGAAGACAGGGCTTCGCGCTGTGTTTGCGTTTGCGATTACCATATTAATGATTTGGAAAATAATGGTTCCCGCCTATCTGAGGGGAATGAATCCCATCTGGGTGGGACTTGGAATAACGACCTTTTTGACGTTTATGGTCATCCTGCTGGTGTACGGCTATGCGCGCCGGACGCTGGCTGCTGTGAGCGGGGCGATGCTGGGCATGCTGGTCACCTGTGTCTTAGGCATTTTCTTCACGGATCTGTTCAAGATCCATGGGGCGGTGATGCCCTATTCGGAGAGCTTGCTCTATGCAGGATACCAGAACCTGAATCTGACGCAGATTTTCATGAGCGGGATCTTTATCGGAGCTTCCGGCGCGATGATCGACCTGGCTGTGGATATCACCTCTGCCGTCCATGAGGTAGTGGGGAAAAAACCGGATATTTCCTGGAAGGAAGCGTCCATCTCCGGAATGAATGTGGGACGTGCGGCGATGGGAACCATGACGACCACGCTGCTTCTGGCTTATTCCGGCGGTTATATTGCCCTTCTCATGGTCTTCATGGCGCAGGGTACGCCGCTGACCAACATCCTGAACTATAAGTATGTGGCAGCGGAGATCCTGGATACGATCATCGGAAGCATCGGTCTGGTGACGGTAGCGCCGTTTACAGCGCTCACAAGCGGTCTCCTCCTGACCCGGAGACACCGGAAGGCGGAAGCATCCGTTTCGGTTTCGGAAGAGACGGTTTCCCAAAGCCAGGAAATCCCGTCAAATCCAGTGCTCGAAGGGGAGAAGGCAGAGGATTAAACCTTGACAAATGATGAGGTCATTGTTATAATTCAAGTCAATACAAGAGTTCAGAGGACGAAGGCGTTCTTGGAAAGTGAGAGAGACTCACTTCCCGGGAGCGCCTTTTTTTGTGCGATACGCCATCTCTGGAATCGACAACAATGAGGAGGTCTTAGCATGGAATTTTTGGAAGGAGTCAAAAAAAAGGAGATTTTTGCGATCAGGGAGCTGGAGGAAAGGAAGCCCTTTGGAGAGAAGGTCAGCCTTCAGGGGGCAGTCCACAGCATTCGAAATATGGGAGAGGTGGAATTTGTCATCCTGAGAAACCGGGAAGGGCTGTTCCAGGCGGTGATCGAGAAGGAGAAAGGCAAATGGGAACTGAAAGAAGGGGATTTCGTGACGGTTCGCGGTCTGCTCAGGGAGGAAGCGCGTGCGCCGCGGGGAATGGAACTTCAGGTAGAGCGTGTGGAACGAATCTCCACGCCATCGGAACCCATGCCCTTTGCGGTGGATAAATGGAACCTGGAGCTGTCTTTGGAGGCTAAGCTGAACATGCGCCCCATTGCCCTTCGGAATATCAAGGAACGAGCCAAATTCCGGATCCAGGAGGGGATCGTGAGGGCTTTTCGGGATTTCCTCTACGGCCAGGGCTTTACGGAAATCCACACCCCGAAGATTGGGGCAAAGGGAGCCGAGGGCGGAGCCAATATTTTCAAGCTGGATTATTTTCACAAGCCGGCAGTGCTGGCGCAGAGCCCGCAGTTTTATAAGCAGATGATGGTGGGCGTCTTCGACCGTGTCTTTGAAACCGGTCCGGTATTCCGGGCTGAGAAGCACAATACCAAGCGGCACTTGAACGAGTACACCAGCCTGGACTTTGAGATGGGCTATATCGACAGATTTGAGGACATCATGGCAATGGAGACGGGCTTTCTTAAGCACATGACCGCATTCCTGGAAAAAGAGTACGAAAATGAGTTAAAGCTTCTGAAGGTTACCCTTCCAAAGGTAGATGCCATCCCCATGGTTCCCTTCGAGGAGGCAAAGCGTCTGGTGTCGGAGAAATACCAGAGACCGATGCGGAATCCCTACGACCTGGAGCCGGAAGAGGAGCATCTGATCGGACGGTATTTCAAGGAAGAATACGATTCGGATTTTGTGTTTGTCACCCACTATCCTTCCAAGAAGCGCCCCTTCTATGCCATGGATGATCCGGCGGATCCGAAACGGACCTTAAGCTTTGACCTGCTCTTTAAGGGGCTGGAAGTCACGACGGGAGGGCAGAGAATCCACAGCTATCCGGAGCTCAGGGAAAAGATCAAAAACAGAGGGATGTCCGAAGAGGGCTTGGAGCAGTATCTGGACACCTTCAAGCACGGGATGCCGCCCCATGGAGGGCTTGGCATCGGTCTGGAACGGCTGACCATGCAGCTGCTGGATGAAGAAAATATCCGGGAGACGACGCTGTTCCCAAGGGATTTGAGCCGGCTGACGCCGTAATTTGTGTGTGGCTCCTGTTGCATTCTGTGCCGGATTTGATTAAAATTGTATCGTTGGGCAAGAACGGTTTCTTTGAAACACTGGTTTACACCATTTTAATAGTTCTATTGGATTAGTTTTAGAATGAGTTTAAAAAGAGTTAAAAAAGAAATTGTATGATGAAAAGAAACAACAGAGACAACAGAAACAACGAGGAGGAAAGCAAATGGCGGAGAAACGATACGAGTCAGATCTGACGAACAAAGAAAAACGCCAGCTGGAATGGAAAAAACTGAAAACCATGACCTGGGGAGAGCGTATACAATACCTGTGGGCGTATTACAAGATATGGCTGGCGGCATTGATCGCGGTGATCTTTGTAGTGTGGATCGGAGTGACCAGCTGGCAGAATTCCCAGATAGTGGTATTGCTGTCTGTGGCAGTGGCGGATACCACGCTGGATTCCAGCGAAGGAGCCGAAAAAATGGAGGAGGATCTGATCGCTTACCTGGGAACCGGCGACAGCAAGGAGACGATATCCTTGGATACCACCGTACAGTCCGGAGACGACTATACCGCAGTGATCAAAAAAACAGTGGTGATGGCAACCGGAAGTACGGATGTCCTGATCTGCGGGGAAGACATGTACAACGAATACGAGGAGCAGGGGGCGTTTGTAAGCTGGGAAGAGGTGCTGGGAGACGATTATGCCTCTTACGAGTCCAAACTGGTGGATGGAAAGCTGGATCTTTCCACCAGCCCAAAATGGAAGGATTACGGAATGACAGACTATGAACCGGTCTATACAGCTGTGCTTGCCTCCTCGGAAAACCAGGAAAATGCGGCCAAGATGGCGG
The DNA here is from genome assembly GCA_018713105.1 of Candidatus Limivivens merdigallinarum. Taxonomy (GTDB): domain Bacteria; phylum Bacillota; class Clostridia; order Lachnospirales; family Lachnospiraceae; genus Limivivens; species Limivivens merdigallinarum. The sequence continues at coordinate 13,898 of DVFT01000180.1, forward strand.
AGTATTTTCTGGACTGAGAACCATTTCGCGGGGAATGGCGATGTGGTGAGGAAGGATGAATTTTCGGGGGAATGGCTCCGGGAAGGATATATGTTTGGGAGAGATTCCACGGACGGAAGGTGAAAGAACCGACTGTGCGTGGAATTTTTATGATATAAAATGATGAGAAAATAGTTGATAATATTCGCAGACGGGATTAAAATGTAGGGAGATCGGAGGATGGAAAATGGACTATTTGGCAATACAAGAGGTTGCAGAAGAGTGGGGAATCAGCAAACGGCGCATCCAGGTTCTATGCCGGGAAGGCAGGATTCCAGGAGCCAAAATGCTGGGAAATATGTGGGTGATTCCCGAAAACGCCGATAAACCGATAGACGCAAGAACAAAGAATCCTGTCAAATCAGAAGAAACACAGAACTCGCGCCTTCGCAGGGAACTAAAGCTTTTGCTGAGAGAACTGTACCGGATAGTTGAAAAAAAGGAGATTACAGAAGAAAGAAAACGAGATTTTGTACTGTCCTTGCTGGCGACGGGGCTTTGCCAAGTTTATCTGGATGATAAAAAGATTGGGGATCAAATTTTTTATAACATCTACCATACTCTTTCAGGGAGAGGGGAAAAGCTTCCGTTTGATGCGGAAGCCTTCGCACTTGTTGAAACATACCTCTTAACATATAAAGAAGATCCGGAGCTGGACCATATCGTCTCCTGGGCTTATCAATATTCCAATAAGATTCTGTCTGAGACGGATTATGTCCAGACACAGTTTTTCACAGAAAAATATATGGTTGATTATCTGATGAAACATACAGGAAATTTGTCAGCTGCGGATAAACTGGTAGATCCCTGCTGCGGCGGGGGCAATTTTTTGGTGGAGTGCCTGGAAATGCTTTGCAGGACCAGGGAAGAAAAGCAGGAGAAAAACATTCTTGAAAAAGCTGCTAAACTGTATGGGTATGACATTGACCGGAGCATTGCGAGAGTAGCGCTTGTGAATATCCGACTGAAAGCAATGTCGATGCTGAGCCGGGGAGACAGGAAGGTCAGTTTCCGGCTGTGGGATCGTATCCGTCCGAATATTTATTGTCCCATAGAAAAGGAGACGATAGCAGGAGCTCTGGCAAAGGATCACCGGAAGGTACAAAATCTCTGGAACGGCAGTGAGGAAGATCTGGATCAGGCATTGGGTCAGGCAGACTTGATTCTGACCAATCCTCCTTTTGCCACGGTAAAAGGCATGGCATCAGAGCAGAAGATGTTTTTGAAAAAATATTATCCGGACGCTAACTGTGACACCTGTGTGGCTTTTCTGGACCGTATTTATGAATTGCTGGCTCCAAAGGGAGCGTGTGGCTTGGTATCGCAAAATGCATGGATGCATCTGAAATCTTTTTCTGGCATCAGGAAGAGATTTATCAGTCAATATAAGATAGAAAAGATTGTGAATCTTGGTTCAGGAGCCTTTTGGGATTTGAGCGGTGAAAAATCGAATGTATCGCTTCTG
>DVFT01000181.1 GCA_018713105.1 Candidatus Limivivens merdigallinarum
CGAATCGATGAGTAAATACAGCTATATGAATTTGAACCAGAAGATGATCAAAATCAGGAAGAAGATCCCTGCCCTTATCCGGAAACGCTACAGCGAGGACGTGGATTACGATTTCGTAAAGCTGGATGACATCAACCAGTTTTTAACACCGGCTTTGAACAAGTACGGCGTGGATTTTGACATCCTGCGGGAAATCCCCACGCAGCAGGATGCGTCCGGACATGCCCAGTTCCTCATGCAGGAAGGGAACCTGTGGAGGTATGAGGCAGACCTTGAAATCTGCTGGACCAACGCGGATCACCCAGAAGAGCGCAGCTATTCCGTCCTGCATTTGGTAGGGACGAATGATGTGCCGGATAAAGCCAAGGGAACGGCCATGACTTATGGATTAAAATATTACCTTTTAAACAAGTTCAATATCCCGCAGAACGGAGACGATGATCCGGATATGAAGGGGAAGCAGACGGAACCGCCGGAAGCGAAAGCAGAGGAACCGAAAAGCAAAGCAAATCCTTCTAAGAAGAATCCTGGTGAACAAAAAACAACGAAGGAAACAGCCTTTCCTGTGGAAGCGGACTTGGAAGAAGGCCTTGGAAACGCAAAGGATCGTTTTTCCGGGAAACCAGATGCACATGGCCGCAATGGAAACGCGGTATCCGCAGGAGGAAGAAACGCGGAGAAACAGCCTTCTGCGCCGGTCAGTGAAAAGCAGGACAGGCAAAGCCAGAATGCGGGGAAGATGACCGCAGAGAAGATGGACGGCCCTAAGAAACAAAAAGAGACAGACGAGGGAAGAAAGACCGTACCAGAGGAAAGCAGGCGGGAAGAGACGCCGGTTCATTCCTCAAGGGCCATCACACCACCCACACCACCGGTTACGCGGCCCTCTGCTTCAGAAGAGGAGGAAGAGGAGATGGTATTCTTTGAAGCGGAAGATGATGAAGACATCACGAAAAACTCGGAGGAAGAAGATCTGGCAGACGGTTTCCGGAGCGTGACAGAAGAGGACCAGATTCCTTTTGAAGAAGACGGACAGGCAGAACTTGACCTGCATTTGGAAGAGGAAAGGGTAGACAGTGAGGTGGAAAAAGCAAAAGCGGTCATCTGCAATTTTGGTGTACACAGAGGCAGGCCTATGAAAGAATTGCTGGAAACGCCGGAGGGAAGGAAAGCACTGAAATGGCTTGCGGAATCTTATGCGGGAGCCAACCAGAAGATGAAAGCGGCGGCCAAGGTTTTAGTGGAATCAGACATTTATATGAAGGACGCAGCATAACTGCAATCAGCGGGCCCCAAAAAAGGGGCCTTGCTTTTTGGAAAGGAAGGAAGCGGCATGGGATACGAAATACCATTTACCATCGCGGATGTGGCGGCTCTTTTGTCTATCCGGCGGCTTCGCGGCGGTAATGAAGACGCGTTTGGAGTGGAGTGTCCTTTTTGCGGGGATACAAGAGGAAAGTGCAATCTATGCGTACAAAAGGACGGTGAAGTGAAAAATGTGTACCATTGCTATCATTGCGGCGCTGCAGGAAATATGCTTACCCTGTACGCAGACCTGACCGGCATGTGCGGATATGACCGTTACAGAAGGGCGTATCATGAGATCAAAGAGCGCCTGTTTTTAGGGCATGCAAGCGGGGGAATGCGGATCGAAAAACGCACATACCGCAAAAAGCCGGCACGGCCAGACGATCAGCCGGCAAGTGTGAAACCGGGATACTTGGATCAGGTGTACCGGGAAATGCTCTCCATGCTGGAATTAAGAACGGAGCACCGGGAAGATTTACTCCGGAGGGGACTGTCCCAGGAGGAAGCCATGCGGATGGAAGCGGACGGCTATCGGAGCACGGATGCGGGAAAATCCCAGCAGATCGCAAGGGCGCTTCTTGGCAAAGGGTATTCCCTAAAAGGCGTACCGGGTTTTTATCGGAATTACCAGGGCGATTGGGAGGCTGCTTTCTATCCGTCCAACCGGGGGTACTTATGCCCGGTAAAGAGCGTAGATGGGAAAATCAAAGGTTTCCAGATCCGATTGGACCATCCCTATAAAAAACGGAAATACCTTTGGTTTACCAGCAGCGGGATGGATGGTGGAACCTCCAGTAAAAGCCCGGCAGGCTTATCCGGAAGCATCCGGGATAACACGGTACGGGTGACGGAAGGAATTTTAAAAGCCGAGATCGCCGCTCAAAAAACAGGATTGGCGTATATCGGAATTCCGGGCGTTTCCAATTACAAAGGGCTGTATCAGGTATTGGAGCAGTTAAAAAGGCAAGGCCTGGAACTGGTATATGAATGCTATGACATGGAAAAGATGATGCCATTGGAATGCGGCAGGGATTATGATGCATCCTGCTGGTCGTGTCCCTGGAACCACTTCGCGGTTTCCAGGAGCGAGTGCCCGAAAAAGCGGCAGAAACGGGACTGCATCCGTAAGGGCTGCCTGAAGCTCTACGAAATATGCAGGGAGCTGGATCTAAAGTGCAGCCGTGTGGTCTGGGATACGAATGCCGATGGGATGTGGAACGGAGTATACAAAGGGATCGATGACTGGATCATGTGGGAGGAGCAGAACCGAACCCATTTCGGGACACAGGCCGCATGACAGATGGGGAAGGGCAGGTGCCAGCCGGATGCCAAGAGCCGATGCTTTTGGCGTGCTGAGTCAGCCGCTTGCCCATTTCCTGTATTCGTGATAACAAAAAGGAAATGGCTGCGGGAAAGGAGTGATACGGTGGCTAAAATTTTCAACGTGACAGGGCCATATATCCCCACAAAAAAAGAAACACCGCTGCAAAGTAGAAGAATGGAATGGATAGAGTGAATTTCCGGAAGAGAGACGGATAATTTGCTGCAGAAAAGAACGGTATAGATATGGGAACTCCCTTTGAAAGCATAGTTGCTGAATGGGGAGTTCTTTTTTTAACCTATAAAAATTTAAAACGTGGACGGACAAAAGGGACGCTTCTGGCAGGCGTCCTTTTTGTCTGCCCATGTATGGCAGAGGAAAGGAGAGATGGAATGCGGATACGGGATGGACCGGCATAAAAAGCTGCCGGTAACAAATCAAGTCATGAAAGGAGAAATCGTATTTGGAGAAGAAATCAAGGAAAAGATGGCTTGCGGGTGCGCTGGCTGTTGTTATGTGCTGCTCTGCGCTCCTACCAGCGGGAACTTATGCAGCATCCGCCGAGACAGAGGGAATCTACCTGGAGGCCGGGATCGAGACCCAGGCGGAAACCGAGGCACAGAAAAGCGAAGAGGAGCTTATTTCGGAGATAGAGGCAACGCCGGATCTGGCTCTGACGATTACGGCGGGGGAAACGTTTGACGTCAGAACGGATTTTACAGGACTGAACCTGAAGGATGGGGAAACGGCAGAGCTGAAATTGGCAGAAGCAGAAGACGGCACCAAGTTTGACGTACAGGTTCCCGGCATTTATAAATGCGTCTATCAAGTAACTCCCGTAAGCGGAGAAGCCTATCTGGTGGCGCGGAATATTACCGTAACACCCAGGGAGTCTGAAACATCAGGAGCCGGCGGCCAGACGGGAAACGATGGGGATACAGGTGGAACAGAAGAAGGGGAATCGGACTCGGAGCCTGACCCGGAAAATGCGAACGGGATTTTTGACACAGAAGCGCTTCCTACGGAAGGCACAGAGCCTGTAATGGAAACACCAGCTGAAACAGAAGGAACCGGCCAGGCGGATCAGGCACAGGGCGGCGAAAACATTCTGACGGAAGGGCAGACAGAAGCGACAGAACCAGCCCAGGAAGAAACCGCGGAAAGTGAAGCACAGACAGAGCCGCCTGTCACGGAAGCAGAATCTGAAGCAGAGTCAGAAACAGAACCAGGAACGGAAGCGGAGAGTACGGAGGGCATCACGGAAGGCCAGACCGAAGAGACCCAGGCACCTGTGGAGGAGACCAGGACGGAAACAGAAGGGATGCCAGATTCTGAAGCGGAGAGCGAGACGGCAACAGAAACAGAGATCCTCTCAGAAGAAGAGCTGGATAAGGAGCTGGAAGCGGCAGCAGAGCAGGATACTTATGACGAGGAAAGCGGACTTACCTTGGGAGAGGTCATGGAGCAGGCGGTAGAGCAGGAAGTCAATCTGCTTGCGCTGGATGCCGGGGAGACCGTCTCCTTTATGGCGGTCAATACGGCGGCAAGGTCCACCCAGAGTGTAAATGTTACACGGGGAAGCGCATACTATTACGCGGATTATGGGCTTGGTTCCTATGTGACCTATAAGTACACGGTACAGTTTGGCGATATTTCTGCTACGGCCTATTGTGTGGAGCCCTCGAAAGGCTCCCCTGGGGACGGCACTTATACGATCACCCGCCTCAGCGACGGAAGGCAGCTGGCAAAGGTCTGCTATTATGGGACGAAAGCTTCCGGGGAGAACGGATTCTTTGCGGAAAAGCATCCGGATTTTTCCGCAGGCAAACAGTTTATCATTACGCATCTTGCCGTTGCCTATGCCAATGGAAGCGGGGACGCTTTTTCTGGCGCGAATTCCACCGGACAGTCCCTGGCTATGGAGCTTTACAATTATTGTATATCCCAGCCGGATATCCCTGATGTGGATATGTCGTTTTCCGACGCGAACACCAATGCCTATATTGACGGAACGATCCAGAGAACCAAGGAGATTACCTTCCGGGCGGATGAACTTCAGAAAGTGACCATGAAGCTGCCGGACGGGGTGAAACTCCATAATCAGACAACCGGCGAAACCAGTAAGGCGGGAGCGGACGTGGAAATCAGCGGCGGCACGGTGTTTTATTTAACCGCGCCCCTTACACAGGCTTCAGACGTTGGAGCTTCCTGGTCTACCAGGATGAAAGGAAGCATCACCAAAGATTATTCTGCCTATAAAATCAGCACGGGAAGCGGTATGCAGGATCTGGCCCTGGTATTTGGCGAAGGGGTGACGACCGAGAAATACGTGGAATTCCAGGTAAACTGGGTGGAACAGTCCAAAGTAGAGATTATCAAGAAGGATAAAGGAAGCAACACGGCAATCGCCGGCGCAATTTACGGGATCTACAGCGATGAGGCCTGCAAAAACCTGATTGTCCAGATGCCGGCAACGGATGAAAAAGGAGCTTCCAGCGTAACCCTTGACCAGGCGTCAGGAACCGTATACTTAAAGGAAATTGATGTCCCAACCGGGTACCTGCTTGATACCAAGGCATATAACATTGAGCTGGTGGCAGGAGGAACGGTCAAACAGGAAGTGTTTGATGAGGAGCAGAAAGCCGCCCTGACGGTTTATAAAGAGGGGGAGGTTCTCACCGGGGCGGATGTGACCGATCAAGGCGTAACGTTCCGGTACGAAAAGAGGAGGTTAAAAGGCGCAGTCTACAACGTGTATGCTGCGGAAGATATTATCTCAGCCAGCGGAAAGCTGATCTACAACAAAGGGGCCCTTGTGAAGGAAGCACTGACAACCGGAGCAGATGGAAGCGCGGTACTGGAAAATCTGTACCTGGGAAGCTACACAATTACGGAGACAAAGGCGCCTGAGAACTATGTGTGTACAGGCGAGAGCAAGACGGTAAAGCTGGAATACGCAGGCGCCAACGTAGCGGTACAGACTGAAAGCGTAACCTTTACGAACAGCAGACAGAAAGCCTCAGTGAGTGTTACCAAACAGGATCAGGAGACGAAGGTACCACTGGCCGGAGGCATTTACGGACTCTATGCCGGAAGCGACATTAAAACAGCGGATGGAGCCGTCGCAGTAAAAAAAGATACCTTAATCGAAAAGGTTACCACAGGTTCCGGCGGAAGCGCTTCCTACGCGGCTGACCTGCCGATTGGAGCTGACTATTACATCAAGGAGCTTCAGGCGCCGGCGAACTACCTGCGAAACAGCGAGGAGATCTATACCTTTTCTTTTGCTTACACAAATGATAAGGAAGCATCGGTAAGTTTTACCCATACTTTTTCTAATGAACGGGTAGACGCGACGATACACTTGATTAAAAAGGACGCTGAAACCGGCGGGACTCCACAGGGAGACGCGGTCTTTACCGGAGCGGTCTACGGCCTTTTTGCCAGAGAAGATATTGTGCATCCAGATGGGAAGACCGGGGTATTATTTAAGGAAGGAACCCAGGTGGCAACCCTTACGGTGGATGAAGCGGGAAACGCCGAAGTCACTGGACTTTATCTGGGCAAATACTATGTGAAGGAGCTGACGCCCCCGGTGGGCTATCTGGCAGACCCGAAGGAGTATGATCTGGACTGCAGCTATGAAGGGGATCTGGTGAAAACTATTGAGCGCACGGTAACTTCTACAGAAGTAGTAAAAAAACAGCCCTTCCAGCTGATCAAAGCCGCGAATAACGGACAGACGGATGCGGAGCTTTTAAAGGGAGCCGGATTCTCCGCCTACCTGGTGAGCGATCTGAAGAAAAACGAGGACGGAAGTTACGATTTCACGGGAGCCAAGCCGATTGTTTTAACAGCGGATGGACAGACTGAGATGTTTACGGATGAGAAAGGGTACGCCTGCTCGATCCCCATCCCCTATGGGACCTATGTGGTGCGGGAGACGACCACACCCCACAACTTTACTCCGGTAAGAGATTTTATCGTCACGATTTCGGAAAATAATACGGAGCCCCAAACATGGAGGGTGCTCCTGGATGACGAGTTTATGGCAAAGCTAAAGATTGTCAAGAAGGATGATGAGACAAAGCAAAGCGTCCTGATTCCCAATACGGAGTTCAAGGTATATGACCTGGACGCGGGAGAATATGTGGAACAGGTCACTACCTATCCATCTACAATCGTGCATAAATCCTACTTCACGGATGAAAGCGGCTACTTAATCCTTCCAAATGCCCTGCCCTGCGGGAATTACCGGATTGAGGAAGTGACCGCGCCCGATGGCTATGTGCTAAATCCCCAGTATGTGGAGATCCAGGTGGACAGCAATACCGCATACGAAATGGACAGTATCAGCAATGACGCGATTATCACGGTATCTTATGAAAACCATCCGGTGAAGGGAAAACTGGTGATCAAAAAAGCCGGAGAGGTTTTGGAATCCTTTGGGGATGATTACAAGTACAAGGAAGCATCCTTAGCCGGGGCAGAATTTGAAATCTATGCGGCCGAGACCATCTACACGGCGGACCATCAGGTGGATGAACAGGGCAATCGGCATGTGGAGTATGAGAAGGATACCCTTGTGGCAACCGTGGTAACGGATGAAAACGGGGAAGCGTCCGTGGATAACCTGCCGCTTGGAAAATACCGCATTACGGAGACAAAGGCACCGGAAGGCTATGTATTAAATACAGAAAGCCAGGAGGTGCTTTTTACGTATGAGGGACAAAATACACCGGTGGTAGAACAGGAGGTCCTGTTTCAGAATGAGCGGCAGAAAGTGGAGATCTCTGTTCAAAAGCAGGATGCCGAAACAGAAACGCCTCTTTCTGGAGCCGTGTTTGGACTGTACAATAAAGAAGATATCCAGGCAGACGGCAAAGTAGTCGTCCCTGCGGATACCCTGCTTGAAAAAGCGGAAAGCCAGGAGGACGGATTTGCGGCCTTTACCCTGGATCTGCCCCTTGGCCAGTATTACGTCAAGGAAGAAGCAGCTCCGGACGGATACGTTTCCTCCGATGAAATCCTGGAATTCGACGCTTCCTACCAGGGCCAGGAGATCCCGGTCCTTACATTGAGCGCTGTAAAGAAAAATGAGCCCACGCTGGTAGAGTTTACAAAAACGGACATCACCACCGGCACGGAGCTTTCCGGCGCCTCTATGACGGTTCTGGATGCGGCCGGGGAAGTCGTGGATTCCTGGGTATCCCAGAAAGGGCAGCCCCATGTGATCAGGCGTCTTCACGTAGGGGAGACCTATACCCTCCGGGAAGAAATCGCTCCCTATGGGTACCTGAAAGCAACAGAGGTTTCCTTCACGGTCCTGGATACCGGAGAGGTACAGAAGGTTGTGATGGAAGACGAGGTCCCGACCGCAAAGCTGATTGTCAATAAAAAAGGCGAATTTTTGGATAAAGTAACGCTTCTTGATAACGCCAAGGGCGTAGTAGAGCATCTGTTTGAATATATTAGCGGCAGCCTTTCCAATGTTACCTTTGAGGTATACGCGGCGGAAGATATCAAAGCGGCAGACGGCGTCAGCCCGGATTACTATGCGGCGGATGAGCTGGTGGCAACCATTACAACGGATCAGAACGGGATAGCGCAGATCGAAGACCTGCCCCTGGGGCGCTACTATATTAAGGAAGCGGCAACGGAATACGGGTATGTGTTAGACGAGGAACCAAGATATGTAGACCTTACCTACCGCGACCAGGATACCCCTGTGGTCACCTATGATGAAAGCTGGCAAAATAACCGGCAGCGCGTCCAGGTGGAAGTCGTGAAAAAGGAAAATGGGACAGAGCGGCTTCTTGCCGGCGCAATCTTTGGACTCTTTACTGCGGAAGACATCCTTGCCGCAGACGGCGATCTTTTGCTGGAAGCAGATACGATCATTGAGCTGAAAACCACGGGTGAGGACGGGAAGATCCAGTTTGTAGCGGACCTGCCGGTGGGCGGCAGTTACTATGTGAAGGAGCTGTATGCGCCGGATGGGTTTGTCAACCTGGAAGAAACCCAGGAATTTACTTTCGAATATGAGGATGAGAAAGCGGCAAAAAGAGCGTATTCCTTTACGTTTGAAGATGAACCCACTTCGATCGCTTTAAGCAAGAAGGATCTGACAAGCGGAGAGGAGTTGCCGGGCGCTTCCCTGCAGGTATTGGATGAGGAAGGGAATGTGGTAGACGAGTGGATCTCCACGGAAGAACCCCATATCATCACAGAGCTTACCGTAGGGAAAACCTACAAAATGGTGGAACGCAAACCGGCAGATGGATATGTAACCGCAGAGAGCATTTCCTTTACAGTGGAAAATACCGCCGAGCTCCAAACGCATGTGATGGAGGATGACGTCACAAAAGTGCAGATCAGCAAAACGGATATCACAGACTCGAACGAAGTGCCGGGCGCGAAACTCAGCATCTTAGACCAGAACGGGGATGTGGTAGAGCAGTGGACTTCCGGGAAAGAGCCGCACTACATTGAAAAACTTCCGATTGGCACTTATACCCTGCGGGAAGAGCAGGCGCCGGAAGGATATCTGGTTGCGGAAGATGTGGAATTTGAAATAGCCGATACGGGCGAAATCCAGAAAGTGGAAATGAAGGATGCCAGGCCCTCCGGCTCCCTGGTGATCAAAAAGACCGACGCGGATACGAAGCTTCCTTTGGAAGGCGTTGAGTTCGCCTTAAAAGATAAGGAAACCGGGAAAACCGTGGCAGAATTAAAGACGGATTCCAATGGAACCGCGGTATGTGAAGATCTTCCCATCGGCGTTTACAAAAATGGAAAGCTAAAAGAAACCACGGAATACATCCTTACGGAGACAAAGGCGCTGGAGGGTTACAAAAGCAGCAGCGAGGAAATCAGTATCCTGTTTGAGTACGTGGATGATAAAACAGAAGAGATCGTCATTACCAAGGAGCTGACAAACACGAAGGTTCCGGAGGAAGAAATCCCGGATACGCCAAAGACCGGAGATTCTACCAATCTCTGGCTCCCAGTGCTTTTACTTCTGCTTTCCGCAGGCGGAATTGCTGGCGTGATCTGGTATATGAAAAAGAAGAAATAACATTGCTTAACCAGGGCTGCCGTGAACATGGCGGCCCTTTTTCAGTACCGATGTTGCGTAAGGGGGATTGATTACAATAAAACATATCAAAGGAATCCTGATCCTGGCGGTATGCCTGATGATTTTTGGTTTCAGTTCCTGTGTGCTCATAGGGATCTGGTGTATGTATCAGGAAGGCGTGGAGGAATATGACGACCTGCAGGAATATGCAGAGGAGGAGACAAAAAACGATGCCCCGGCAGCAGACGGGGAGAAGCTGGCAACGATTGATTTTAAAGCTTTACAAGAGATCAACGGGGAGGTTGTCGCCTGGATCCGGTGTGAGGCACTGGGGCTTGATTACCCGGTGGTTCAGGGGGAGGATAATGAGTATTACCTGGACCATACCTTTACAGGGGAAGAGCACAGCGGCGGCTGCATTTTCATGGACTGCCGCAATACACCGGATTTTTCTGACGATAATACCATCCTTTATGGGCACAACCGGAAGGATGGGAGTATGTTTGGCTCGTTTGGGATGTCTCTGGAAGGGGAAGTAACGGTGCAGGTGTATACGCCGCAGGGGCTTAACACGTACCAGGCCGTGGATAACCGGATCATTGGAGCTTCCGAAGAACCGTATTATCGGACCAGTTTAGAGAAGGAACAGTTTGCGATATTAAGCAGCGCAGTTTCTGTTCATACCGGGATTCCCATGCACGAGGGAGAGAAACTTTTGACACTGTCTACCTGTAATGGAAATGACCAGGAGCGTCATATCATCCTGTGCCGGAAGACAGCGCCGCAAGAGCAGACAGAAACGGCAGGGTCGGAAAGCGCTATCGAGATAATTACGGAACCAGTCCCGGAGCCTGAGAACACGGCACCAGCGGTTATGGAAGCCTCGGAATAAAAGCGGAAGACGGGAAATGGAGCGCCTTTTTGTGAGATTGAAAAGAATAGGAGATTTGAAATGTTTAAAGGAAAAGGGAAGGAAAGAGCAGTGACAAATATGGGAAATATATGGGTACAGCCAATTCGGTGGTTCTGGTATCCTTATCTTGCGTTTGGGAGGGTGACCGTCCTCCATGGTGTTTCCGGTTCAGGAAAATCCATGTTGGCGGCCTATCTTGCGGCAGCCTGTACAAACCGTAAATGCTTTGGAGGAATGGAAGAACTGGAACCGGGCAATGTGCTGTACCTGACGGCGGACGATGCGCTGTCTGATCTGCTCTATCCAAGGCTTACGGAGGCTGGCGCGGATCTTGACCGGGTATATGCCATCCATGATCTGATCTCTATCACATTGGGGGATAACAGCATTGAGCAGCTGCTGGATACCCACAAGATTCGTCTGCTCATCATTGATCCGATCCAGGAATATCTGGAATATGATGTATATTCCGGGTATCCGGAATTGGTGTATCCGGTCATCTGCAAGTTGGAGAAAATGGCAAAAGAGCATGAATGTGCGGTACTTTTAACCGCTTATTCCGACGGGCCAAATGGGGAGAAGGCATCCGTCTGGCAGTCTGAGTTTGCCGAAAAGATCAGCAGCGTCCTTGCATTGGACCTTCCGGAAGGAAGAACAGGAAAACGCAGGCTCCTGCAGGAAAAATCGATCCTGGCAGCAGAAGGGAAGCCGATTGTTTTTTCATTGAGAAAAGAAAAAATGGAGGAGAACACACAGCCGGACGGGAAAGATCTATTTGTGGACATGCAAAAGAGAATCGGATGCCTGTTCATGTCCGATATGCGGGATAAAAAACGGCAGGTATGGGAAGAATTGAAGCGCTTCCCGTTGGAGGAATATGACCGAAAACAGCAGGAAGACTTTTCCGTTTATGTATTCGGGGTGAACTATGATACGGTTCAGGAGGTTTTAGGCAGCAGTTCTGGACGGTAGAAGGGTGATTGTGTTTTTTAGCCAGGGACAACATCAGGCTCCTTGTGCTCTGGCTACTTTTGAAGAAGGTTATGATTTCTCTGACCTGTCTGAATGACAAAGTTTTTATCCGTATTGACAGAATCAGTTAGTTGCGATGTTTATTTTTCTTTACTCTTTCTGTTATAGGGAGCAGGAATAAGGATGGCAGTAATAGTAATGCAGTGCAGGCAAGTCCCCATGAGACAGAAACTTGTTGTGCTACAAGACCAACGAGAGGACCGCCTATGATGATCTGTCCCAAGGAGTTCAACTGTCCGTTTGTAAAGAATACGGTAGGCCGCATTTGAGTTATTTCATGGGGCGATCTATCCGAGAATAGATGCCAGTATATTACAGCGGATATATTTGGCCCGCCGGTCAACCGGCGGGCTGCTTTTTTTATGCCCAAATATCTTGTGTTCATTTCTGTGCGGCCAAAGACAGGTATCTATGCGTTGCCGTTCAGTCTCCTTCTTCCGGTGAAAAATCGTTTCTGAGTATTCCTTGTGAGATTACATTGGAAGATGCTTATATCTATATTTCCAATAATGCGAAAACTAAGTAAATTAGCGGCTCCATCTTAAAATGCCGGATGCGGCGGCCTGCTGGCCCTGAGCCCGGCATTTTAAGATGGGCTGTTTCCTATACATTTAGGATCGTATGGATAGAAATTGAGCATATCATGCACGAACTATTATTCGACTATCCAATATTCGACACTCCAACTAATTGGTGTTGATTTCAATTTCTTATAGGGTT
>DVFT01000182.1 GCA_018713105.1 Candidatus Limivivens merdigallinarum
TGGGGTCCTTGGACCCAAGTGAGGTGCTGTCTGAGCAGCGTTTGCATCGGCAAACGGTGCGAGTTCACCTCACGGCTTTTGCGTTTCGAACAGTTCCCACCGCCTCTAGGAATCCCCGCCGCACCGTATAGCCCTACCCCTCCCATCCCCCCGGGCGTCTCCGTTCACCTCCGTTCACTAACCCTCCAAACACTTTTCACAATTCTTTCCAAATCTGGACATAATTTCTTCATGAGATTGAGATAATATAATATTCGAAGAAAGCCAATAAGTTTTTTCATATAATTTCTTCTTTTTCATACCAGCCGGTACTGCTTACAGTGCCGGCCCTCCTTTTTTATGGGTGAAGGGCGGAGATATTCCCTGACTGGAGATGGGAGATCTGCTGTTCGATGTGTTTCTTGTCCCAATCCCACCATTTTATCTTTAGAAGAGCATCGATCGTTTCCTGTGGGAAGCGTTTTTTTATGGGTTTGGCGGGGATGCCTCCTACGATGGTGTATGGGGGGACGTCTTTGGTGACGACGGCGCGGGTTCCGATGACGGCTCCGTCTCCGATGGTTACGCCTGCCAAAATGACGGCTTCGTAACCGATCCAAACATCATTGCCGATTACAATATCTCCTTTGTTGTCCCATGCCTTTGTAATATCCTTTATCTCCAAATCCCATTCTTCAAAAAAGATTGAGAATGGGTAGGTGGACAGGGATGATAAGGTGTGGTTGGCGCTGTTGAAAAGGAATTTTGCTCCGCAGGCGATGGAGCAGAATTTTCCAATGATCAGTCTATCTTGGTTGATGGGATAGTGATAGAGGACATTGTTTTTTTCAAACTCTCTTGGGTCTCTGACAAAATCGTTATAAATCGTGTAATCGCCTGCTGTAATGTTGGGATTCTGGATGACGTTTTTTAAGTATACGGTGTCTTTGTCCTTTGAGCGTGGATAGATTGTCTGCGGCATTACGATTCCTCCCTCTGGAAAGCATATTTTTTGATGTTTTCGAAATGGTTATTCTCTGCATAATAGACGGTCTGCTCGTTTGCAGAATAAACAAAGGATACTCTGGTCGCCCATATGCCCTCCTGGCGTACGGCGCGAAGCACTGTAAATGCGTCGGAAATTGAAAAATCTTTTTCGCAGCCTTCTAATAGCCGGAGTGCCCTTTCGTATCGGTCATCGCCTTCCACAATAAAGTTTCTGGTGCTTTCCGGTTTCAGCAGGGAATAATTCGTTGTCAGGGAATATCTTTTCCGTTCTTCCCGGTACCCGATCCCTGGTTCAATCATCAATACCCGCCCGTGTACATCTGACAACATCGCCTGCATGGTAGCATCCGGCGCATAGGTAATCTTTTTTGTACGCACAGCCTGAAGCGCCTCGTCAAAGGAAAGCTGTGCTTTGATAAATTGTTCTGTCAGATCCGCGATGGTCATGCAGTCTTTGCCGTCTTGATAGGAACCGTCGGGGTTCCCGTGTACATATAATAGCGTTCCCACATTTCCGTTTCGATGAACTCCATGATAAGAATGGTACTTCCCGTCTGGGCGTAAGATTCCGATATAGAAGTGATCTTTCTCTGCAATCACCTTATGGTTCCATACAGCGGGATCAATATCGAAATTAAACCCGGTCAGCATATCATTTCCATGATAAACAAATCTTGTGCACATCTCTGTCACCTCTCCTTAAATCTATAGCAATCCAAGAAAATATTACAGCAAAGACTGTGTAGCAGAACGTAAAAGACAAGGAAGGCAGCTGATGGCGTGCCGGGGCACGTCGAAGCTGTCTAACGCTGGATTTCGCGTTCTGATGCACTGGATTTGATGCGATATTTCCTTGGATTGCTATAAGTATGTTTGTTTTTATTTTACCGCTGACGAGATGAGGATTCTATATACTGTCTGATACCGAAGCAAACTATATATTCTCCTGAAAATTGGATTCGGGGGCTGCACTTGGCAGCCCCCGACCATTATTTCTGATATATAATTTTCCGGATCGTATAAAAAGACAAACCGTATCTTTCTGAAAGACATTCCATGGAAACGCCTTCCTGATATTCCTGTTTGATCTGCCTGTTGCGCAGCCTAAGTTCTTCCCGGTAACCGGAAATTTCTCCCCAGCGTTTCTGCTGCTCCTGCTCCACAGGAACATAGAGATATCCGCCCTGGACATAGTTCTGCAGCTCTTTTACCAATGCGTCCGGAAGAACTTTTTTTGCACTCAGATATTTCATGCGGGCTTCCTCCTTGATATAATGGTCAAGCTGCAAAGCCGGCATTGTATTTGCGACAATTCTTACTCCATGCAACGGTCGCAAACTACTGGCTTTGCATGGAGGAATGCATCATTTTTCCTTTTGGCGTTTCTGCACATATAAGTCACCTCTTTTGCCTTTTCAAACCTGTTTTGTCTTAACAAAAAACACATGCGCTTCCCACCTTTTCTGGACCTGGATGCGCACGCGTTTTCCATATGTATCCGATATTCTCTCTTTCCCATCTTTTTACAGCGGAGTTGATTCTAACATAAAATGCTGGAAAAGGCAAGGATAACTTTTCTTCTTTCTTTAGGTACTGTATAATAAATATAACAGTTCGGTCTTGCCGGATCGTTACTACAAAATATCTGAGTGAGGAGGATAAAAATGAAAAATATGAAAAAAAGCTTTTTGGGGGTCTTCTTTATCCTGCTTCTTTTTCTTTTATCCGTAAGTTCAAACGCTTCTGGAAAGCTGAACCGTTCGAACGCAACGCTAATGGTTCGAAGCACCTTGCAGCTCAAGCTGACCGGGGTATCCGGAACCGTGAAATGGTCCAGTTCCAACAATAAAATTGCGAAAGTGGACAAAAACGGGAAAGTCACGGCTGTTGCCGACGGAACCGCTGAAATCCAAGCCAAACACGCTGGGCAAACCTATCGCTGCAAGATTAAGGTTATTCATGAGACTTATAAGACCGTTGCTTTGGACTTTCATGACTTCAACAGCTGGGCTCAGGAGATCAGCCAAAAAGAACGTGGACTCGTTAACACTGGTCTTGGTCTTGCCCCCAATCCGGATATGTCCGGGAACCGGTATTGGCTTGGCAACATGATTATCGAAAGGAAGATCCTGGAGAGCAAGACCGTCTCGCTGAAGATTCCTCTCCCTGGTCCAGGGAATGCGGGATACCGGACGGTAAAAATCAGCCTTCCCTCTAAAATCCGGTATAAGCTTCACCGCCATTCTCTTTCCAAGGTAAGCGGTACAGAAGGCTTGGGGACGTATATGGCAGGCGTCGTGGCGGGGTATATTGTCTGGGATTCCAGATGCAGCTGCGGCCTCACTTCCAGCGTGACCTGGGAAATCCCGGATCTTAGCGAGCTTACCGTTGATCACGCAGCTAAGGTCACCTCTGTCACCACAACCAAGATTCAGGGGAAAACTCGGAGATACAAGAGTTCTACCTCTGTATCCCAAAAACAAAAGGCGTCCGTCAGCCTAAACCGTTCCAAACTGACGCTCTATGTAGGAAAATCCTCCCGTCTGACTGCAAAGATCCAGGGAGCCAGCAAAAAGGCGGTCTGGCGTTCCAGTAAGCCGTCCGTTGCCTCCGTCACTTCCAAAGGGCTGGTAAAAGGCAAAAAAGCCGGGACTGCTGTCATCACCACCAAAGCAAACGGAAAAACGGCAAAATGTACAGTAACTGTCAAACGGAAGAACAGTTCTTCCCAAAACAAAGCTGGCAGTACCGAGCTCTCCGGGCTTCTGAATCTAACCATGCGCAGTGCCGCAAAAAGGTTGAAGATAGCCCCAATCCAGGAGACTTCCTACGGCAATTTTGCCTATGGCAAAAAAATATATGCCTACGAATACGGCAAGAGAATTTATTACTATTCTTTTCAGATGTACTCCGAGAAAGGGGATGCCGATAAAAAAGAAGCCTGGCGGATCGAAAGCCTCCGTTCCAGGGATTATACGCTCTATGGAATGCGTGTGGGAAGCAGCTATGCCAGCTGCCAGAAGATCCTAAAGAGCAAAGGCTATACTTACGACAACGCTGCATCCTTCGGAACCATTTACTGCTATACCAGGAAAAAAAGCGGTCAGAGTATCCATTTAAAAACCGAAAACGGCTTGTGCGAATCCATCACTTACCTTCCCAAAGGTTAAGCCAAACAGAAGGAGGGAGCTGCCACACGATTCCGTGCACAGCTCCCTCCTTTGTACGTCCGAAATCCCGCCGCTCAGGGCGGGTTCCGCTCTTTATCCCAGTACTAATTTCGCCGCTCCGCAGATTCCTGCATCGTTTCCCAGTTCTGCCAGGGCAAAGACCGCGTCCTTGCAGGCTGAGAAGGCATATTCTTTATAATATTTCTGAATGTAGTCCAGAAGGACCTGTCCTGCCTTGGACACCCCTCCGCCGATAACGAAGACCTCCGGATCCACCACGCCGGCGATAACAGCCAGCGCTGTTCCCAAATATTTGCCGAATTTCTCCGCGATCTGCTGTGCCAGCCCGTCTCCTGCTTTGACTGCGTCAAAGATCGTCTTGGCAGTTACCTTCCCTTCCCTTAAGACGGAAGGTGTATCGGTTTCCGCCAAAAACTGCTTTGCCATCCTTACTACGCCCGTAGCTGAAGTATACTGCTCCAGGCAGCCGCAGTTTCCGCAGTTGCAGTGCTCGGTCTCGCTGTGCTCTACATGGATATGGCCGATCTCACCGCCGGCTCCATGGGTTCCGGTCACAATCTTGCCGTTGACAATAATTCCTCCGCCTACTCCTGTTCCCAGAGTGACCATAACTACGTTGTGGTATCCGGCTCCTCCGCCCTTCCACATTTCACCCAAGGCTGCTACGTTTGCGTCATTTCCCGCTTTTACCGGGAGGCCGGTCAGCCTCTGGAGCTGATCCTCCAGCTGCACATAGCCCCAATGCAGGTTGACTGCGCAGAGGACTGCGCCGTTCTCATCCACCGGTCCTGGAATACCCACTCCGATTCCGGAAATCTCATTGCGGTCCAGATCCCGTTCCTGAATTTTGCCATTGATCGCATCCGCCACGTCAGGAAGGATATTGATCCCGTTGTTCTCCGTTCTGGTGGGAATCTCCCATTTCTCCAGGATATCTCCCTTTACATTGAACAGACCGCATTTGACGGTGGTTCCTCCGATATCAATCCCAAAACAATATTCTTTCATCTCTTAATCCTCCATCTGGTTTCTTTTTTTCGTAAGTGATGCCTGCACACGGTTGTACAGCTCCTGGGCTGCGTTGTAGCCCATCTTCTTCTGACGGTGGTTGACTGCGGCGCACTCCACAATGACAGCCAGATTCCGCCCTGGACGGATCGGCAGGGAATGGCAGACTACCTTCTTGCCAAGGAACTCTGTGTATTCCTCCTCAAGTCCCATACGGTCGTACTCCTTGTCCCTGTCCCATTCCTCCATCTTGATGACCAGGTCAATGGACTGCGTATCCTTCACACTCTCCACACCAAACAGGGTCTTGACGTCAATAATTCCGATACCGCGAAGCTCGATAAAGTGGCGGGTGATATCCGGCGCGCTTCCCACCAGGGTCTCGTCACTGACACGGCGGATCTCCACCACGTCGTCGCTGACCAGGCGGTGCCCTCTCTTGATCAGCTCCAGGGCTGCCTCGCTCTTGCCGATCCCGCTCTCACCCATGATGAGGACGCCTTCTCCGTATACATCCACCAGCACACCGTGGATGGAAATACAGGGAGCCAGTTCTACATTCAGACGGCGGATCAGCTCTGCCATAAAGGTCGTGGTCGTCTTGGGCGCTGTGAAAATAGGGATTCCTCTCTCCACCGCCATACGGAACATGTCCTCGTCCGGATGTGTCTTCGTGGTATAAATCAGGCAGGGAATATCATAAGAGAGCAGCTGCTCGTAGATCGGCAGCTTTTTCTCCCTGGGCAGATGCTCTAAATAGGTATACTCTACATATCCGATGATCTGTACCCGCTTGTAGTCAAAATGCTCAAAATATCCGGTAAGCTGCAGCGCCGGACGGTTTGTCTCAGGCTGGGTAACACGAATTTTGCTGATGTCCACTTCGGGAGTCACGATCTTTAAGTCCATCTCTTCTGCAATTTTTGATAATGCTACACTTCCCATTCCTTTTCTCCTTTTCTTCATGTTGTACTGCCAATCTGTCCCTGAACCTCGTTCCGTATAGATTGGCGGTACACGAATCTTTCATAGCCTTAGTCTATCACAATTCCTCTTCTGCTTCAACCGCCTGCGTTTTGTTTCCGTGGAAAAAATCATAGACAGCCAGGGCGCTCCGCTCATTCATGGAGGGGGCGTTTTTCAGCTGGTCAACGCTGGCATCCCGGATCGCTTCCAGGCTTTTAAAGGTACGCATCAGCGCCTTTCTCCTGGTCTCTCCGATTCCTGGGATATCATCCAGAATAGAATGGACCTGCTGCTTGCTCCTTAAAGACCGATGATACTCAATGGCAAACCGGTGGGCTTCGTCCTGGATCCTGGTGATCAGCCGGAAGCCTTCACTATTCCGGTCAATGGGAATCTCCACATTGTTGTAATACAACCCCCTGGTGCGGTGATTGTCGTCCTTTACCATGCCGCAGACCGGAATCTCCAGATTCAGGGCGGATAACACCTTGAGGGCAATGTTGACCTGTCCTCTTCCTCCGTCCATCATAATGAGATCAGGAAACACCGAAAATTTGCCAAATTCCTGCTCCAGTTCCTTTTCCTTCAGTTCCTCCCTCTCCGAAAGTCCATGTCCAAATCGTCTGTTCAGCACCTCCTCCATGCTGGCGTAGTCATTTGGTCCCTGCACCGTCTTGATCCGGAACTTCCGGTAATCACTCCTTTTTGGTTTTCCCCGCTCATAGACAATCATCGAACCCACAGACTCAAAACCGCTGATGTTGGAGATATCGTATGCCTCTACCCTGGAGATTCCTGACAGATTCAGCCATCCGGCGATTTCCTTCATTGCACCGATGGTACGTCCTTCTTCCTTCTTGATCCGCTCCTTGTCCTGGCTTAAGATCATCTCCGCATTCTTGGCAGCAAGCTCCACCAGCTTTTCCTTGCTCCCTTTCTTTGGAACCCGGATATGTACCCTTCCTCCCCGTTTTTTGCCAAGCCATTCTTCCAGAATCTCCTGTTCGCCGATCTCACAGGGAAGCATAACCTCCCTGGGGATAAAAGGCGTGCCCGCATAGAACTGCTTCACAAAGCTCTCCATGAGGGCTTGAAGGTCATCCTGCGGCGCTCTGCGGAGGTAAAAATGATCCCTCCCGATAATCCTTCCATCCCGTACAAAAAACATCTGCACCACCGCATCCGTATCCTGGATAGCCGCCGCAATGATATCCTTATCTTCCCCGTCGCTGTTGGTGATCTTCTGCTTCTGCGCCACCTGCTTGACACTGTTGAGAAGCTCCCGGTATTCGATGGCAGTCTCAAAATCCAGATCCTCCGATGCTTGCTCCATCTTTTCCGTCAAAAGCTTCAGAATGGGCTCATAATTGCCTGAGAGGAAATCCATCGCCGACTGCACCATTCCCCGATACTCTTCTTTGGACACATGGCCCTGGCAGGGCGCCTTGCACTGCTTGATGTGATAGTACAGACAGGGGCGCTCTTTGCCGATATCCCTGGGAAGGCTCCGCTGGCAGGAACGGATTTTATAGATCTTCCGCAGAAGCTCGATCGTATCTTTCACAGCCCCCGCGCTGGTATACGGACCAAAATACTTGTTTTTATCCTTCTTCATTGTCCTGGAAAAAAGGATCCTTGGATAGTCCTCCGCTACTGTCACCTTGATGAACGGATAGGTTTTATCGTCCTTCAGCATGGTATTGTACTTCGGGCGATGCTCCTTGATCAAATTGCATTCCAGCACCAAAGCCTCCAGCTCGGAATCCGTGACGATATACTCAAAGCGGCTGATACGGCTTACCATCTGCTCGATCTTCACGCCCTTGTTTCTGCTCGCCTGAAAATACTGCCGCACCCTGTTCTTTAGGCTTACCGCCTTTCCCACATAGATAATGGCGTCCTTGTCGTCATGCATAATGTAAACGCCAGGCTTTCCCGGAAGCTTCTTCAGCTCCTCCTGTATATCAAACATTCCTGTTCCTCCTTCCCACTCCCGCAGAAATTGTAATCCTTGAGATCCTTGTACAAAACGACAGCCTCCTGCCCGGGGACAAAGCCTGCCGCGGCAAAAGGCTGTCATATGAATTTCGCTTACCTGTCATTTTTCTTCAGATGCATGCTCCATCTTGCTTGCTGCCTCTGTTTCTGTTTCGGGAGCTTTCTCTGCCTCAACGATTGTCTCTGCCCCCGCTTCTGCTGTGTTTCCAATTTCTGCTTCTGTCTCAGCCGCCGGCGCTTCCTTTTCCTTGGCTTCCCCTTCTCTCCCGGACATTTCCATGGACTGGCCGGAGGTATTTTTTTCTTCGGACTCGATGGCTTTTGCCTCACGTTCCACCTTCCGCAGAATCTCCATGAACTCCTTGCCGGTGATGGTTTCCTTCTCGATCAGGAAGGCTGCGATTTCATCCAGCGCTTTCCTGTGTTCTGTCAGGATACGTTTCGCCTCTTCATAAGATTCCTTCAGCACACGCATTACTTCATGGTCCACCTCGGCTGCGGTCGCATCGCTGCAGTTCAGAACAGTGCGGTCGTCCAGGAACTGGTTTGCTGCCACCTCAAGACCCATCAGCCCGAACTTCTCAGACATCCCGTACTGAGTGATCATGGCTCTCGCAAGCTTTGTCGCCTGCTCAATATCGTTGGCTGCTCCGGTTGTCACAGAATGGAAGACCAGTTCTTCCGCCGCGCGTCCTGCCACATATTCTACAAGCCTTGCCCGGATTTCTCCTTCGGAATTCAGATATTTCTCCTCCTCCGGCACATTCATCACATAGCCCAAAGCTCCCATGGTCCTCGGAACGATGGTGATCTTCTGGACTGGCTCAGAATCCTTCTGGACTGCGCTTACCAGGGCATGCCCCACCTCGTGGTAGGATACGATCCGCCGTTCTTCCGCGCTGAGGATCTTATTCTTCTTCTCCTTGCCCACCAGGACGACTTCCACCGCCTCGAAAAGATCTGCCTGGGAGACGCGGTTTCTTCCCTTCTTGACTGCCAGGATAGCGGCTTCATTGACCATATTCGCCAAATCCGAACCCACCGCCCCTGACGTGGCAAGGGCGATCGCATGGAAATCTACCGTATCGTCCAGATTCACGTTCTTCGCATGAACTTTCAGGGTATCAATCCTTCCCTGGAGATCCGGCCGGTTCACAGTGATTCTCCGGTCAAACCGTCCCGGGCGAAGCAATGCAGAGTCCAGAACCTCGGGACGGTTCGTCGCTGCCAGAACCAGAAGGCCGCTTGAGGTATCGAACCCATCCATCTCTGCCAGAAGCTGGTTCAACGTCTGCTCCCTCTCATCGTTGCCGCCGCCGTAACGGCTGTCACGGCTCTTTCCGATGGCATCGATCTCGTCGATAAAAATGATGCACGGAGCGTTCTTCTTCGCCTCTTCAAACAATTCACGGACACGGGACGCACCCACGCCGACGAACATTTCCACGAAATCAGAACCGGAAATATTGAAAAACGGGCAATGCGCCTCTCCAGCCACCGCCTTTGCCAGCAGCGTTTTACCGGTTCCCGGAGGGCCTACCAGCAAGGCTCCTTTGGGAAGCTTTGCACCAATGGAAGCATATTTCCCGGGATGTTCCAGGAAATCTACCACTTCCTGCAGGGATTCCTTGGCTTCCTCCTGCCCCGCCACATCTTTAAACGTGACGCCGGTCTCCTTCTGTGCATACACCCTGGCTTTGTTCTTCCCGACTCCCATGACTCCACCGCCGCCGGACATCTTTCGCATCAGGAACCACAAAAGCACCCAAACCAAAACAAGCGGCAGGAGCATACTGAGGATGTTGTAAAGAACTGCAGAAGTCACATCCGGAATCTCCCTTTCAAACTGGACTCCCGCCTCCCTCAGATACTGCACCAGATCCGGATCATCCATCACTCCGGTGAAGTAGGTGATCTCCACACCCGGGAACGGCTGATCCTTGGGGACAATCTCGATCTCATTGGATCTTACAATGACCCGGTCCACTTCCCCCTTTTCCACCATTTCCAGGAACTGATCATAGGTAATTTCCTGCTCTGTGGTCTGACGGAGCATGCTGGAAAAGAAATTGATCACCAGCAGCGCCACCAGGGAGACCACCAGAAAAATCAATATGGTCTGACCATTCTTCGGCATCTTGCCATTATTATTCCTATTATTTGGATCGCCGGACCCGTCAGGACGGTTACCTCTGCCCGGCATTGGATTATTGTTCATTCGTTTCCTCCTCGCATTCAATCCCTTCTATTATAAAGATAGTTTCTGAAGAAATCAATAGGACGATTGTGAATTCCTCTACATATTTCTAAATGTTTTCTAAAATTCGGCAAAAAAAGCCTGGAAAAATTTCCTCAAGCTGTGTATACTAAAGTATCATGCACAGCCGCGGGCTGTGATGAACTAAATAGATGGGAATGAGGAACTTATGAGAATTGGATTTGACAATGACAAATATCTGAAAATGCAGTCTGAACACATCCGCGAACGGATCAACCAGTTCGGCAACAAGCTCTATCTGGAATTCGGCGGCAAGCTTTTTGACGATTACCATGCTTCCCGTGTCCTTCCCGGCTTTGCGCCCGACAGTAAGCTCCGTATGCTCATGCAGCTCTCTGACCAGGCAGAAATCGTGATCGTCATCAGCGCCGGGGACATTGAGAAGAATAAGATCCGCGGAGATTTAGGAATCACCTACAATACTGATGTACTGCGCCTCATCGATGTATTCAAGGAACGCGGTCTCTATGTGGGAAGCGTCGTGATCACCCAGTACAGCGGACAGAGCAGCGCTGACCTGTTCAAAGACCGTCTCACCAAACTCGGCATCAAGGTCTATATCCATTACAACATTGAGGGCTATCCCGGCAATATCCCCCTGATCGTCAGCGACGAGGGTTACGGGAAAAATGAATATATCGAAACCACCCGCCCTCTGGTAGTCGTCACTGCACCGGGACCCGGCAGCGGAAAAATGGCTACCTGTCTTTCCCAGCTCTACCACGAACACAAACGCGGCATTCCTGCCGGTTACTCCAAATTCGAGACTTTCCCGATCTGGAATATCCCGCTGAAGCATCCCGTCAACCTGGCTTATGAAGCAGCCACAGCCGACTTAAATGACGTCAACATGATCGACCCCTTCCATCTGGAAGCCTACGGCAAGACTGCAGTCAATTATAACCGTGACGTGGAGATCTTCCCTGTCCTGAACGCCATCTTCGAACAGATCTACGGAGAGAGCCCCTACAAATCACCCACAGACATGGGCGTAAATATGGCTGGCAACTGCATTATCGACGATGAAGCCTGCCAAGAGGCATCCCGCCAGGAGATCATTCGCCGGTACTATACCAGCCTTGACAACCTCAAGGTAGGTTCTGCCCCGGAATCCGAGGTCTATAAACTTGAGCTTCTCATGAAACAGGCCAAGATCACGGTTGCCGACCGCAAAGTGGTAGGCGAGGCACTGAATTACGCCAAAGAGACCAACGGTCCTGCCGCTGCCCTGGAACTCATGGACGGCACCATTGTGCTGGGCAAAACTTCCCCGCTTTTAGGCGCATCCGCAGCTGTCCTTCTGAATGCCCTGAAAGCCTTAGGCGGCATTGACCGTCACTACCATGTGATCTCCCCGGAATCCATCGAGCCAATCCAGAAATTAAAAACCGAATACCTGGGAAGCAAAAACCCAAGGCTCCACACGGACGAGGTGCTCATCGCCCTCTCCACCAGCGCCGCCACCGACCCCCAGGCACAAAAAGCCCTGGAACAGCTCCCAAAACTCGCCGGCTGCCAGGCACACACCTCGGTTCTCCTGTCTTCCGTAGACATCAAGACCTTCAAACGCCTCTCCGTCCAGTTCACCATGGAACCCGAATACGAAGACAACCACATGTATCATTAAGCCATGCATGGCTGTCCGGTGCCAGCTACCCCCAGGACTTCATCCGGCGCAAGTTTACTTGCAGAGGATTTTAGCCTTTCGGGGGTATGTGGCGCCAGCCACAGCGAGATGCAGCATCTGCGGAATCGAACTGCATGGCTGTCCGGTGCCAGCTACCCCCAGGACTTCACCCCAGCGCAAGTCCCCCCTCTTTCTTTATCACATTTTGATAACTCCATTTGCTTTTTTTCCCCATATGTTATATACTATAACCAAATTCAAAGTTTGAGCTAAGGAGATTATCTGTTATGAGAATTATCAAAGCAAAAGACTACGATGACATGAGCAGGAAAGCGGCTGCCATTATGGCTTCCGTCATTACGCTGAAGCCGGACTGCACCTTAGGCCTTGCTACCGGTTCTTCTCCGGTTGGGCTTTATCAAAATCTGATTGCCGCCTACGAAAGAGGCGAACTGGATTTTTCCAAGGTGTCCTCCATCAATCTGGACGAGTACAAGGGGCTGTCCGGAGACAATGACCAGAGCTATCGCTATTTCATGAACCACAATCTGTTTGACCATGTGAATATTGACAAAAACAACACGCATGTTCCCAATGGTCTGGAACCGGATTCAGAGAAAGCATGTGCAGATTACAATGCCATTATTCATGCATCCAAAGGAATTGACATCCAGCTTCTCGGCATCGGACGGAACGGCCACATCGGCTTCAATGAGCCCTCTGACCATTTCACAGCAGAGACCCACTGCGTAGACCTGACCGAAAGTACCATCGACGCCAACAAGCGTTTCTTTGAGAAAGAGGAGGATGTTCCGAGACAGGCATACACAATGGGCATCAAGACCATTATGGAGGCAAAGATGGTTCTGATGGTTGCATGCGGCGCGGACAAAGCGGATGCCATCAAAGGCATGGTGGAAGGTCCTGTAACTCCACAGGTTCAGGCTTCCATCCTCCAGTTCCACCCCAATGTGGTCCTGGTAGCTGACGAGGCTGCATTGTCCAAAGTAACCTCCATCTAACATCTAAGGGCGTGCCTGTCACACCGCAGATTCCACAGAGAAAAACGGGGCATCTCTCCCAAGGTTTCACTTGGGAGAGACGCCCCTTATTCTTTCTTCAAAATTCTGCCGTCCACCTCATGCTTTTTTGGCACAGGCAACTGCCAGGACGCCAGGACCTACATGGCATGCCACACTTAAGGAAACCGGATCCATGTGGATATCCATCCCCGGGAAAGCGCTCTCCACTTCCTTTTTCCAATCCATGGCTTCCTCAGGATTGCCGGCATACGCCGCCATCATTGCCATCTGTCCATTCTCCATATATTTTTTAAAGCGTGTATCCAGGTCTTTCTGCATAGCTTCTATCATGATCTTTTTGGCTTTGATCTTTCCCCTTGCCTTTGCCAGGGCGTCCAGCTTCTCTCCCTGGATCTGGAGTACCGGCTTCAGATTCAGGATAGTTCCCAGAGCCGCTGCAGCAGGCGTAATCCTTCCGCCCTTTTTCAAGTATTTCAAGGTCTCCACCGTCAGATAGATGCTCGCCTCCAGCTTTTCCTTCTCCAGAATCTCCTTGATCTCTGCCGCTGTCCTTCCTTCCCCGGCAAGCTTGATGGCATCCAGGACCGATTGTCTCTGGGTGACTGAAATCCTCTGATTGTTCACCACCTGTACTCTGCCGCCATATTCCCTGGAGAGAACCATAGCAGTCTCACAGGAGGCACTTAAGCCGCTGGACATAGGGATGTGCACGACCTCCTCATATTCCTTCAGAAGTCCGTTCCAGACTTCCAGAAGATCTGCCGGAGAAGGCTGCGAGGTGCTGATGGCAGCATCCTCCGTGAGCCTCTTGTAAAACTCCTCCTGAGTAAGGTCAATCCCTTCTTTGTACATCACATCATCGATGAAAAACGGCATGGGGAGCACAGTAACGCCAAGCTCTTTTGCCTGATCCTGCGTGATCCCGCTGTTGCTATCCGTCATGATCGCTATTTTTTTCATATTACTCCTACCCTTTTGTTCAATCAATAATTTTCAAAAATAATCATACAGCCTTCTTTTTTCAGTCTCCTGGCTGTCTTTCTGTCCTTCACCGTCCAGGATACCTCCTGAACACGATACAGCTTTTTCACCAGCCGCAACGCCAGGCATTCCCGATCCTTGTACTGATATGCAATAAAATCAGGCTTGGTCAAAAAGTTCGAAAACAGGTTGCGTCCCAGAAAATCATGTGCTGGGTGAATCATGGTGCCATGGCGGCGAAAATGCTCCAAAAGCTGACCCCGGATAATATCCGGACGGTTCTGCTTCAGCCAGCGCACGGTTCTTGGATCAAAAGATTCCATACACCAAAGCCCCCGGTAACTATCCAGCATGGCACATGCTTCTCTGCACAATTTGTCATAATTTCCTTTCTCGGTCTTCAGCTCAATAATCAAAGGAGTCCTTCCATCCACCAGCGCCAAAACCTCTGAAAGACTCGGAATCCTCTCTTCCGTTCCCAACAGCCGGAAGCTTGCCAGCTCCTCCCAGGTACAGTCAGCCACGCACTTGTCCACACCGCAGAGCCTTTTCAGATTGTCGTCGTGAACGACTACCAGCTTGTCATCCTTTGTCAGGTGAACGTCCATCTCCATGCCATAGCCTCTTTCTACCGCTCTCTGAAACGCTTTCATAGAGTTTTCCGGAATTCCCTCAGTGATATTGTGATATCCCCGGTGCGCATAATCGTACTCCCGAAAAGGCGCCATAGAAATCCGATCCTTCCTGGCAGGCTTCAGAAGCCAAAGCAAAAGAGCAATTCCGCCTGTCGTCACTTCCAGGACTGCCTTGTCATTCCATCTCATGATTCCACTCCTTCTTAAGTTCGCTTTGCAACATTCTTTCTTAGTTTGGGCACTCTATGTCTAGGATATTCCTTTTGAAGAAAATTGTCAATTTGTTTCTGCTGTACCGGTCATAATCCGGATGATTTCCTTGTCCGTCTCCTTCATTCCTTCCCGCCCCAGTCGGCTGACATTGGCAATAGTGGCTTCCACTCCCTTGGTAACGATTCCCTCTCCGCCGCGGAATTCCTGTCCTTCCAGAAACATATGGTAACCCAAAATCCCTGTATTCACTGCCTCCGCAATTTTTGCCGCACAGGAGGGTTTTGCTCCGTCACAGACGATCCCGGAAACGACAGCCAGCGCATTCACCAAAGTATGGGAGATTCCCTCATACCCCTGGCCTTCCAGCCAGGCGATCGCCGCTCCGCTGGCGCAGCCGGCGCTGACTGCTCCGCAGTAAGCTGACAGCCGTCCAATCCCATCCTTCAAATGAATCGTCAAAAGATCCGAGAGAGCCACGCCCCTGATCATCCTTTCTTCTGAAGCCTTCATCTCCTGTCCATAGACAACCACCGGAACGGATGCGGTGATTCCCTGGTTTCCGCTCCCGGAAACGATAATCACAGGGAGCTCACAGCCGCTCATCCGGGCATCCGATGCAGCCGCTGCCATAGCTCTCGCCTTGCAGCTTGTCTTTTCCCCATCGTATTTCATCAGTACCTTGCCTACATTTGCCCCATATCCTGACTTCATTCCTTCCCTGGCAATCGCCATATTTGTATCGATCTGTCTCTGGATCATGGGACGCAGATCCTCAATGTCTGCAGTCTCTGCAAACTCCAGGATATCCTTAACATTCAAAAGATTTCTGTCAGTCAGATTTTCGATTTTGCTTTCTCCCTCACCGGCTTTGTAAAGCACCTTGCCGTTTTTCTCCACATAGACGATATTGGTATGGTATCTGGCAATTCGCAGTGTCACGGAGTCTTCTCCATGTGTCAGCGTCAGCCAGATATCAAAAATCTCAGAACCCTGGCATGGTCTCACGGTAATCTTGGCCGTCCTCAAGAACTCTGCAATGGCTGCCCGTTCCTCCTCTGTCACCCTGGAGATCACTTCCAGGACCAAATCAGCCTGTCCTGCCACAATTCCAGCGGCGGCTGCGGCTTCCATCCCCTTCATTCCACCTGTGTTGGGCACCACCACACTCTTTACATTTTTGATGATATTTCCGCTGACCTCAAGGAGCACTTCATCTGGAATCTCTCCCAGAATCTCCCTGGCTTTGGCAGCTCCGTACGCGATCGCGATAGGTTCTGTACATCCCATCGCCGGAACCAGTTCCTCCTTCAAAATCTGCAGATACGTCTGATAGCATTCGTCTGTTCTTCTCATATCCTTTCACTCCTTATCGCTAAAACAGTATTCTCATATCATACCACACAGCGCCTCCGTGTGAGGAGTCCGCCTTCCCGTAATTTTCAAATCCACAGCTTTCATAAAAGGGAATGAGATGTTCTTTGCAGGTAAGCACCATTCCCGCTTTTTTCCGCTGCCTTGCCAGCTGGATAAAGGCTTTGACCAGAGCAGTGGCAATCCCGTTTCTCCGATACTCCGGCAGTACATTTAAGCCAAACACGGTTTGATAGGCACCTTTTGGCCGATGCAGAGACAGGTCATGATACATCTCATCCGGAAGCCTTGGTTCATCCGCCGTCCCTCCGTTTATGAATCCCACGATCCGTTCCTGCCATTCTGCCACCAGAAAATTTTCTGGGAAAACCTGCATTCTCTTGATTATTTCTTCCACAGGCGCTGCCTCCGCGGGCGGAAAGCAATGATTCTCGATCTCGCCTAAAAGGCGCGCTTCTTCCGGCTTGGCCTGCCGGATCCGTATTTTGTTCTGTTCTGTCGTTCTCTGTTCCATGGTTCCTCCATTCAAAAAAAGAGGATGTCACAAAACAATCGGCGTTTGCAACATCCTCTCGCTGTCCTCCGTCAGCACTCCGGCTGCTTACCGCCGGGGTACTGCAGGCGGTTCCTCCACCGCCCCTTCACTTATTGCGCGTTAAAGGTCTCGGTCGTAGCTTCTCCGAATACAGAATCCGTCTGGGACACAGTCTCTGTCTGGGCTGCTTCCGTACCTGTGGTTTCCGTTGCCGCTGTCTCAGAGGTCAGTGCCTCTGTCTCGGCAGAAGTTTCTGTAGGCAGATTGTAAGCTCTCTTCAGCCCGTCTGCCGCCTCGTCCACAACAGCCTGCCTGGTTTCCACTGGAACATCGGTGAGAAGACCTTCGCTGTCCTCAACGATCAGGGTGTTCAGATAATCGCAGATCGCTTTGATCTCAGCATTTCCGTAAGCAGCGGTATCCTCGGCGCTCAACTCTTCCGTTGCGGTATCTTTCACCATCGTTTCCAGGATAAAGGTATTGATCTTGTCCTTCAATGCCTGGGCTGTCTCTGCTGCTACCGGAAGTGTGGTTACCTGGAGTTCATCGTATTCTGCATAATCCGGATCCTGCTTCACAGCATCGTCCTCCTGGATTCCCAGAACCTTATTGAAATACCAGTTTTCTTCCTTATAAACCGTCTTATCCTCCTCGCTGGCCAGATCTTCCTCGGTATAACCAGGTGCTTCCGTTTCTGCCGTCGTCTCAGTTACAGGCGCTTCCGTCACAGCTTGGGTCTCGGATACCGGCGTTTCCGTCCCGGTTTCGGATACCGGTGCTTCTGTTTCCACCGTTGTCTCACTTGCCGGCACTTCCGTTGCGCTCTCGCTTGCTGGCGCTTCTGTTTCTACCGTCGTCTCACTTGCCGGCACTTCCGTCGCGTTCTCGCTTGCTGGTGCTTCTGTCTGGGCAGGTGCCTCCGTTGCGGGTGTTTCTGTTCCAGCCTGGGTTTCGGGTACGGTCACCTCTGTACTCTGCTCACTGGACGGTGTCTCCGAGGTTGGCTGTCCGTCAGAATTAAAATTCCCTGTTGATTCTTCCCACATGGAAGACTCACTCTCTGTAGACGGTGCTTCCGTCTCCACCGGATCCGTCTCCGGTTCCAGGGTAGAACCTTCCTGTACGCCTTCTCCAAGAGCGGACTCATCGGTATTGTTCAGAATACTGTCACTTGCCAAGGCTTCTGATTCCGCCTGCTGTGCAGCATTCTCGGCTGCCTGCTGGGATTCCTCATTGTCCGAAGCTGTCAGGCTGTCCACCTTGTCATTCAGGTCGCTGACGTTCTCCTCCACCCGCTGCAGGGTATCTGCCATGTCCTCATAGTTATAATCCTCCTGGGCAATCTTGTCCAGAAGATCCAGGATTTGGCTCATCTGCTCATCGTCGATGGTCACCTGCTGGTCATCCGCTACCTCATTCACCACATTCTGGATCTGCTCGATGTTGGTGATATTGTCTGCGATGACCTGGGTTTTGGCCTGGTTGACGACTGCGGTAGCTTCCTTCTGTCCAACGGTATTTGCCAGATTGCTGGTCACTACCAGCTCCTGGGTTGCGATCTCCTTCTTCTCCGGATCCAGCTGCTCGCCGCTGGCTTCCTCATATGCCATGATGATGCCGGTCAGAGCGCCGGTACCGGACACCTTGATGGGGGATGCGGCTACTACGTCACAGTTCACCACACCGGAAGTAGACAATGTCGTTGCGATCATATTGCAGGTAACCCAGTCCAGGTTCGCTGTCTTTACCTGGATTCCGCCTGAAGTAGTGGGGGAAACGTATGCACAGCTGTAGGTTCTGGTTCCGATCTGTTCCAGGGGAACGTATGCGCTCAGATGCTCTCTCTCATCCTGGTTGTTGATGGTCAGGATCTCCACTTCGTCCTTGGTCACGCCGAAATAATTCAGCACCATCTGCTGCTGCTGTTCACTTAAATCTGCACCCAGCGTCACGACTCTGCGGCTGTCTGCCATAACTGCCACAGACATCCCCATGGCAAGGCACAGCGACAGGATGCCGGCTCCTGCTAACATTTTCTTCTTCATAGAATGACCTCCTCATTCAGTTCATGTCCCCGCTGCTTGCGGGGATCAAACACTCGTTTCATTATGATCCATTGCGGATACTTCTATTGTAACAGATTATGAAAAAAAATCCTAAGTATTTTCTTAAGTTTTTATGAGAAGCGCTATCGGGGAAGATATCCGTAATCCTGCAGGCATTTCCGGATTCCCTCCACCGGATCCGAAAACACGATTCCTGCCTTTCTCGCTTTCCCGGGATCCATCAAAAGATTCCGCGATTCCAAATGGGTCTCCTCATCGGGAGATACCTGATTTTCCTTGCCCAAAAGCCTTGCCGCCATGACGGCGATCTCATACATGCTCTTGTCCGAGGAACTGCCGAAATTGTAGACGCCCTTGGGAAGGCGGCCGCACAATCCTATGTTTTTCACCACTTCGTCCACATAGGTCACGCCTCTTTTATCCCTGTCAGAAAATTTCGCCGGGATCCCTTCTTTCAGGGAATTGAGGAGCAGCGTCAGGAAATTCTGCTTGACTCCCAGCTCCTTGCCGGGCAGATCATACATCCAGGTAAGCCTAAGGCTTACCCCGTCCGGCAGGAGGGCGTCCACCAGCTCTTCCGCCGCCAATTTGTGTTTCCCATATACATTGGCAGGCGTAAGGCTTTCCTCTTCCCGGTGGGGCTCCTGCCCTTTCTCCCCGCCATAGACCTGGTCAGAACTCAGAAAGATCATCTTGACCTTTCTCTGGCTGCACGCCTGTGCCAGCCTTTTTGTCCCCATCACATTGACTTCAAAGGACAGGGAGGGATCCTTCTGGCACAGCCCGGTACTGGAAATCGCACCGGCATGGATCAATAGGGAGGGCTTCAGGACGTCAAATACCCTTTCAATCTGTGCCGCGTCCGTGAAATCCAGCTCCTGCCTGGTAAGGCCGATCACCCGCTTGTCCAAATCTTTTTCCCAATATCTCACAACCCGTCTGCCTACAAATCCGGTATACCCGGTAACCAGCCATGTCTCCATCATCCTTACTCTTCCCGGCTTTCCTCCCGGGTCCCTCCTTTACTCTGCATCTTTCTCAATCTTTCCTACCGGCGCTGCGTAGATTGCACACTCATATTCCCTTTTCGCGGAAGGACCAGGCGCAAATCCCATCAGCTCATCCAAACGCTCCTGGTCATATGCTCCGATGGCACAGGTCCCGCAGCCGACCGCTCCGCTCGCCAGGTATAAATGCTCCACCGCATGGCCTGCATCCAGCAAGATATATTTGGCGGACTGAAGACCGTATCTCCATTCCATCCGGTAGGGCACAGCGCTGAATACAAAGGTCACGGGGGCATAGCCCGCAAAGCTCTGCCCGCAGAGCGCCTCTGTGAGACTTTCTCCGAAATCCCCTGCCTCAAGCAGCTCCAGGCTGTGGGAGATCGCCAGATAGTGATATTTCCCCGGTTTCAGCCCTTCCACATTCCTCACAAAGAGATAGGTCTCCATGGCATGCCTGGAGCCGGCGGAAGGCACCGTGCGGAAGGTCACCTGCTTCATTTTCCCCGCCAGTTTTCTCACACCCTGGACTGCCCACAAAAGGAAGGAAAGCTCCTTCAGGGTAATCGGCTCCTCCGCATAGCTCCTTTGGCTCTCCCGCTCCTTGATCAACTCTGCCAGATCCTTTTTCTCCACGGACTCCTCAAAATCCAGCGGCAAAGGGATCGGCGCATTCCCGCTCATAGGCGGCTTTTCCGGCGGCAGGTAGGGAAGCTTCTGCTGCTGGTCCGTAGGCTCCGCGCCCACATCCCAGGAGCCGTGCCCTTTCAGGATTTCCCTGTTCTGCATGATTTTCTGTCTGGTTGCCTCGTTCATAAATCTGCCTGCTCCTTTCATTAACAATGTACCATCAGCATAGCATTTCAAAGGGCAGAAGTCAACCGTTCCAAAAGCAGCGGCGGGGTTGTCCTTCCTGCGGTTTGGTGCTACAATGAAGACAGTTTAAATTTTGTTTTGTAAAGGAGCCATATCCATGAAAGCAAAACCATACGCCGCTCCCATGACCAGCGGTCCCATCTGGCAAAGGATCATTGCGTTTGCCATCCCCCTCTTTCTGGGGAATCTGTTTCAGCAGCTGTACAATACGGCTGACTCTCTCATTGTAGGCAATTTTTTAGGAAGCGAAGCCCTCGCCGCCGTAAGCTCTTCAGGGAATCTGATCTTTCTCCTGGTGGGCTTTTTCAATGGCATGTCCGTGGGCGCCGGGGTGGTGATCGGGCGCTTCTATGGCGCCGGAGACCTTGCGAATGTCCGGCGTTCCATCCATACCACCATCGCTTTCGGTCTGGTCGCCAGCATTCCCCTCACCATCGTCGGAGTGACGCTGGCGCCTAAGATCCTGATTCTGATGGGTACGCCAGAGGAGGTCCTCCCCAATTCCGTGGCTTATTTCCAGGTTTATTTCGGAGGCTCCGTTTCCTTTGTCATGTACAATATTTTTGTGGGGATTCTCCAGGCGATGGGGGACAGCCGCCATCCTCTGATCTACCTGATCATTTCCTCCATCACCAACGTGGTCCTGGATTTGTTCTTCGTGGCAGTCTTAGGGTTCGGTGTGGGCTCAGCCGCCTTCGCTACCGTGGTCTCACAGCTTCTGAGCGCTGTGCTCTGCCTGGTCAAGCTGATGCGGGAGCCTGCAGAGATCCGCGTTTCTCTCCGGGAGATCCGCTTCGACCTGCCAATGCTCCGGCAGATCGTGTCAAACGGTCTGCCGGCTGGGATCCAGAATTCCATCATCTCCCTGGCCAATGTGGTGGTGCAGTCCAACATCAACGCCTTTGGCGCAGCTGCCATGGCAGGATGCGGCACCTATTCCAAGATCGAAGGCTTCGGCTTTCTGCCGATTACCTGCTTTGCCCTGTCCATGACTACCTTTACCAGCCAGAACCTGGGCGCCCAAAAATACGACCGTGTGAAAAAAGGAGCCGTCTTCGGCTGCATCACATCCATTGTCCTTGCGGAGCTGGTTGGGATCGCCATTTATATCCTGATCCCCACCCTTGCCTCCTTCTTCAACCGGACCCCCGAGGTCATCGCCTACGGGACAGCGCAGGCAAGAGTCGTCACCCTCTTTTATTTCCTGCTCGCTTTCTCCCACTGCTCGGCGGGAATCCTTCGGGGAGCGGGACGTTCCTTTGTCCCCATGCTGGTCATGCTGGTGTGCTGGTGCGTAATCCGGGTCAGCTATATCACCGCTGCCGTCAGGATCTTCCCGGTGATCGACGTGATCTTCTGGGCTTATCCTCTTACCTGGAGTTTAAGTACCGTGGTATTTCTGTTTTATCTGTTCAAATCAAACTGGCTGAAGCGGTTTGAGAGAACACAGAGGGTGTAACTGCCATGACTTCCTAATCCGTGCAAAGATTGAGGGGGCTGCCAACAGCAGCCCCCCTCGCTGATTTTATTCCGCGTTTGGCGGACGAAAGCCTCTCTCACCGGACAGCGTCAGACCGGCATCCCCTTCCAGCAGTTTTCTCACCGCCTGCTCGTATTGAGGAAGAGCCCTTGCCTGCTTAAGGTCTGCAAGGCTCTGCGCTGAATCCGGGAACAAATACTGCCAATAGCACCACAGCTCCTTCATTTTGGGCAGCACCTTTTTGGGGTCTCCGATCAGGTCAAGATAGCCGGCATACACCTCTTCATGAAATGCCAGAAGCCCTTCCTTTGTCACCTTCCGTTCTCCTTTCGCCTCCCCGATCAGCTCTGGATTTGCCACCAGCCCCCTCCCGAGCATCACACATTCCACCTCAGGGAACTCCATCCTCCACGCCCTAATCTTTTCGGCACAAAAAAGATCCCCGTTGTAGCACAAGGGAATCCTGCTTTCCTGTACTGCCATCCGGAACCATTCCAGATGCAGCGGTTTCCGGTAATAATCTTTTTGAACCCTTGGATGGATGACCAGTTCCTTGATGGGATACCGGTTAAAAAGCTCCAAAAGCTGTGCAAATTCCTCCGGCTCCTCCACGCCAATCCTCGTTTTCACGGACACCTGGATCTGGCATTTTTCGAAGATGCCATCCAGAAATTCCTCAAGCTTTTCCCGGTCTTTCAGAAAGCCCGATCCCCTTCCCTTTGCCGCCACGCCTCTTGACGGGCATCCAAGGTTTAAGTTGACCTCCCGGTAACCGTATTCCCGCAATTCCTCCGCAATCTCCAGAAAATCTTCCCGGCAGTTGGTCAGAATCTGCGGAACCAGGCAGATGGATCCGTTGTGCTCCGGCAGAATATCCTCCCGTTCCCGTTGGTTCATCCTCCGTTTTCCTGCGGAAATAAAGGGCGAAAAATACTTATCCGCCGCCGTAAAATACTTCGCATGGGCATTGCGGAACAGATATCCGGTAATACATTCCATGGGGGCAAAGTAATATCTCATCGCCCTTCTCTCCCCTCAAAAGAACTCATAATCTCCCGGAACCGTGCTTCATAATAGGCAGCATTCTCCAAACCGGCATTCAGAATTCTCTGTGCTTCCTTCTCCAGCTCTTTCCGGGGCAGGCTTCTGGCGCTGGATTTGCGGTTCAGTTCTTTCAGCCTGTCAGAAAGCTGATCTACCGAAACCACGAGCCCTTCGTGCTCCTTCGGGATCTCCACTTCGTTGTCCACCACAGCCAGCGGCTTAAAAAATTCCTGGAAATAAAGCTTCATACTCCACCTGCGAAGCCATCCTGCCTTCCGAAGCCTCAGCTCCTGCATCGCCTGCATCTGTGCCCGGCTCCTCTCTAAGGCTTTCTTAAGGTCACTCTCTCCGTAGGTCACCAGGACATTGACCTTCGGAAGGATCAGATAGGAATCCAGCGTGACCGCGCCCCCGCTGTAGTGAAGGGCAACTTCTTTCAGCATCACGCCGTCCAGCTCCGTTTTTTCCAGTTCTTTTTTGATTTCCTGTCCCACCGCGATCCGCTCCGCAATCCAGTCAAGCTCCTGCTCCAACTCCGGTCCCGGCGCTTGATCCAAAAGTCTCTGAAGCCTTCTGGCATAGTCCCTGGCTTCCTCATCCTCTTTCATCAATACGATTTTCGTAGTTTCCCAAAATCCCATAGTATTGTTCGTCCTTTTCTTTTTCTCCGGGTTCTCTTACCGCATCAGGGCAGAAAAATCCAGTGTCTGCTGCTCATACTCTTGTTCCTTTTCCAAGGGGGACGGTATTTTCCTAAGAAAATTCTCCACGTCTCTATCCCCAGCAAGCCATCCCCGAAGCTCCTCCCCTTCCAAAATCAGCGGCATCCTTTCATGCACCGAAGCCACGGAAGGGTTGGCTTCGGTGGTCAATATCACAAATACAGGCGTATCCTCCGCCCATTTCCAGCAGCCTGCCATAAAGAGGGGGGACGCATCCTTTTTGTAAAATTCCGCCTTTTCCCCAGCCTTGTTCCACTCATAAAATCCCTTCGCCGGGATGATACAGCGGCGGTGAAGGACGCTTTCCCGAAACGCCGGGCGCTCCGTAACCGTCTCTGCCCGTGCATTGATCAGAAGCCCTTTGGTATGTGGATTTTCAAACCCCCATTTCATCCTGGATGCCGCAATCCTTCCCTGCTCCTCATAGAGAATCCAGGGCTGCTCCGAAGGATGGATATCGGTACGTCCTCTAAGCTGCCAGTCGATACGCCCGACCAGCTCCTCCATGGTCCTGACCGTATCCAGATCTACATAGTAGCGTCCGCACATGGTTCTCCGCCTCCTTGCTGTTGATGGTATTAACTATAGATGCGGACGCTTCTTTTGTCAAGATTCCTGTTCCCGGAGTTTTGGCGTACCTCTCATTTCGATCAGATCCAACTATTTGCTTCTCAAGAACCGGATAAAAAAATGCCGCCGGCTTTGTGTCTCCCACACGCAGCCAACGACATTTTTAAAACCTACCGCTTATTCAGGATGTGATCTTCGCCAGAAAATACACGCCGAAAAATCCCAGCGCCACGGTCACCAGGCAGATGGGAAGCATCCCAAGAGACGGGATTCCGGGGAAAATTTCCGCTGCCGAGGCAAGCACAAAGCCCAGGATAATCAGATAAGTAGGCTTTGGATGCGCCTCCATCGCCCGCTCCAGCGTCTTAGTCGTCAGGATGATTCCCAGGATAATCCCAATCCCCATGGGAATCAAAAAAGAAAGCTGAAAGCCCGCGATCGCTTCCATGGTGGCGTCATACAATCCCAGCAGCAGAAGAAAATAGGACACGCTGAGCCCCGGCAGGACCAGGGCGATCGCTGCCAGAAAACCTGCTGCCACCAGAAGGAGCAGACGAAGAGCTCCGCCTCCTTCCGGCACTGCCAGGCTTTCCCCTGGGATAAGGGCGAACACCCCCATGATCAGGGCGCCCAGCACCACATATCCCACGGCGCCCAGGGTGATTTTCTGAAGCTTCGCCTCCTTAAAGATCAGAGGAATTCCTCCCGCTACAGCTCCCAGGAAAAAGTAGAGCATGGGCATGGGGAATTTTTCGATCAAAAAGAGGATAGGCCTTGCAAAAATCAGCATCCCTAAGATCCCGCCCAGGGCGAAAACCAACAGGAACAAGAGGTTTCCCTTCTTATCCTTCCGAAAAGAGCTTACTGCGCTGATCAAGCGGCTGTAGATGCCAAGGAGCATCGCCATGGTACCGCCGCTCACTCCTGGAACCAACATGGTACCGCCGATCAGCATCCCTTTGAGTGCCGTAATCATTGTTTGATCTTTCATGAACCTTCCTTTCTGCCCTATCAGGAATTTTTCATGACAATGCCTTCCACACTGTCAGCTACATGTTCACAGCTATCTGCACATTTTTCCAGATATTCATAGATTTCTCTCCATGCCAGCACCTGCAGCGCCTCTTTCTCCTCCGTGTGCAGCTTTCTCATTGCGGAAATAAAGAGACGGTCCACCTCTTCCTCCATGGAATTGATGCGGATAATCCTCTCTTTCATCTTTTTGGAATGGCGGAAATCAGACAGCTCTTCCAACAGGGCGCAGACCTCCTCCAGGCATTTGACCACACTGCGGAGCATCTGCAAGGCCTCCGGGCGGATCTCCTGGACATTGTTGATGTAAATACGGATCAGAACCTCCTCCAGCTTATCTGTCATTTCATCTATATGATAGCTGAGCTCCACAATATCCTCTCTTTCCAGAGGCGTGATAAATGCTTTTGCAAGGCGATCCGTAATCTCATGCTTCTTTCCGTCCGCATCATGCTCGATCTGATGCATCGCATCCTGCCATTTTTCCAGCTTCTTCGGGTCAAAATCCGTCAATATGCTTTCCAAAAACTGGGCTGCCCCAAGCGCCAGCCTTCCACAGTCCACAAAATGTTCAAAATAAAAGGTATCCTGCTTTTTAGACATCTCTATCATCCTCCATCAGATCTAAAAAATAAACATAAAGATTTTTGCCATCACAAAACTAATCAGCCCGCATCCCGGAAATGTAAAAATCCAGGTAAGCATCATATCCTTCACCACACCGAAATTAATCGCAGAGAGACGTTTCACCGCGCCTACTCC
Organism: Candidatus Limivivens merdigallinarum; assembly: GCA_018713105.1. Classification (GTDB taxonomy): domain Bacteria; phylum Bacillota; class Clostridia; order Lachnospirales; family Lachnospiraceae; genus Limivivens; species Limivivens merdigallinarum. Next base: position 26,390 of record DVFT01000182.1, read on the forward strand.
CATGATCGCGCTGGTCTTGGTGTGGGTGGTGGAAACCGGTATTCCAAAGACACTGGACATGAGCAGACACAGCGCTCCTGCCAGGTCCGCGGAAAAGCCCTGATAGCGCTCCAGCTTAACCATATCCATACCTACCGATTTGATAATCTTCTCTCCTCCTACACTGGTTCCAAGACCCATCACCACGCTGCAGAGAAGCATCAGCCAGATGGGGATCTGCATCCCCTGAACGGAACTTTGACCACTGGAAAAGGCAATCGCCAGAAACAATACACCGATAAATTTCTGTCCATCCTGCGCTCCGTGCATAAAACTCATGGCAGCCGCACCTGCAATCTGCGCCCAGCGGAAAAACTGATTTGCCTTGCGCCGTTCCATTCCCTGGCACAAAAGCACAATAAACTTACATACCAGCCAACCGGTGAAAAATCCCAGGGCAAGGCTTAAAACCAGCCCGTAGAGCACCTTCACCCATTCACTGCCGTTGATTCCGCCGATTCCCCCGTGAATGGCGATCGCCGCGCCTGTAATGCCTGCGATCAGGCTGTGGCTTTCACTGGTAGGAATCCCGAAATAGGAGGCGCCTACACTATATACTACAATGGAGAGAAGCGCCGCGCACAGGGCAATCTGGGCTTCTCCCGTATTGTTGCCGAAATCCGCCATGTTACTGATGGTGGCGGCTACCGAACTGTTAATCTGTGTCATAACGAAAACACCGAGGAAGTTGAACACAGCACTCATCATAATCGCCTGGCGAACTCCCATGCACCTGGTTGTAATACAAGTAGCAATCGCATTCGGGGCGTCTGTCCAGCCATTCACGAAGATAACGCCCAAGGTCAGAAGAACCCCGATTGCCAGGATGGGGCTGCCTGTCACTGCCTCCCAGAAATAAGAAAATGAACTATCCATAAAACTCCTTCCTGCCCTAATTGGCATGCTTTACCTTGTAGGATGCTTGCTTTGGAATCCAGGATTTTTTCCCGTCTTTTCCCTGCCTTACATATAATTCATACAAAAAACGGATCAGATAAAAAGTATGGGACCGATAGTACGCAAAAAAAGCCATCCGCCTCACAAAGAAGGCAGAAAGCCCTGTCAAAAGCCAGAGTAATGCAGCCATATACAGACGGCGGGTTGGCATCCCCTGCTTTGAACCACTCTTGCCAAAAAGGCTCCTGTTCTCCTCATGAATCCCTGTCAGTGACGAAAGTCCTGAAAGCTCTCCGAAGACGGATCTGCCGGACAGCCCTTCCTCTCTTTGGATTCCGTATCGCAGACCTGTCTCTGCCTCCGTGTGTTCTGCCAACGCCGGAATCCCTGTCTCTGCGCGTCCTGCCGAAACCGGAAGCTTTCTCTCCCAAAGACCTTCCCCTCTATCCAGTATTCCCCAAAAATTAAAGAATAAGAATAGGCATGCCATCGTGATCTGTATTGCCACTCTCTGTTTTCTATGGATTGTTTTCATTCTGTTTCCTTTCATAGCAGCTCAAACAGAAGTCTCTTTTGTTGCCCTCAGGGCTCATTGCACAAAAAAAGTCCCGGGAACCGACGGTTTCCGGGCTTTCCAAGAGGCGCAGACCGGATTTGAACCGGTGGATACTGGTGTTGCAGACCATTGCCTTACCACTTGGCTACTGCGCCGTACTTTATATATTATAGCAGATATTTTGAAAAATATCAACTATTTTTTAAATGACTCCTACGGGAATCGAACCCGTGTTACCGCCGTGAAAGGGCGATGTCTTAACCGCTTGACCAAGGAGCCGCGCTGTTTTTCGCCGCTTGTCTCAGCGACGTGTTTCATATTACCATACCTTTTCCAACAATGCAAGCACTTTTTTTCAAAAATCAAAAATTTTTTAAAAGAGGTGCCGTTTCGGACACCCCCTTTCTCTATAAGCCTTGGATTGCTATAAACCTCTTCCGCATCGGAATCGTTTTCACGCCCGCTCCTTCGTCCATTCCTTCGCCGGGAGCAGCACCGTGATCTTGAGGGACTGTCCCTCCTGAACAGATGCCTTGATTTCTCCCTTGTGGGCAAGCACGATCGCTTCCGCGATAGAAAGCCCGATCCCATACCCGCCTTTTCTGGAATTTCTGGAGGCATCCGCCCTGTAAAAGCGTTCAAACAGATGACTGACCATTTCTTTGGAAATTCCTTCCGCCGTATTTTCCACAGACAATCTGACCATCCTCCCCGTCTTTTCAAGGCTCAGGGTGATGGATCCATTCTCCTCCGAGTATTTGACCGCATTGTCCAGCAGGATGGAGACAAGCTTTCTCAGTCCCTGTTCGTCTCCCCGCAGCATCACCATAGGCTGGATCTGAAGGTGAAAGAATTTTTTCTCCACGATCGCCAATGCCTGAAAGGACTGGGCCGTCTCCTCCACCAGATCCGAAAACGGAAGCTCGATCATCTGAAGCTTGCTGGTTCCCTCCTCCATACGTGCCAGATAGATCAGGTCATTGGTGAGTACCGTCAGCCTCTGGTTCTGTCTTCTCATATCTTCCAGCCATTCGTTTTCCCCGATTTCCATGCCCAGCACATCCATATCCGCACCAAGGATGGTGAGCGGCGTCTTGATCTCATGACCCGCATCGGTGATAAAACGCTTCTGTTTTTCGTAGCTTTCATACACAGGCTTCATTACCATGCCGGAGAAGAAAAAGACCAGCCCAAAGACCAGAAGAATCCCCAGTATTGAGACGCCTGCGCTGGTAAGAAGGACGCTGCGGCATGCCTGAAGGTTCCTGCTGCAGTCCAGGAAGATGGCAAGGAATCCTTCATCCGTCTCCTGAAGCCGGTACCGATACTGGCTGACAAAGCCCTGCGTCCTCTGGCTGTCCCAGATCTTCTCTGCATAATCTTTGGCTGTCTCCTCATCTACCGCTGCAATCTTTCCCGTATCCGTGGACAGGATTTCGCCGTCCTCATTCAGAGATACCACAAAGAACCGGGTCTCATAGGGCGTCTCCGGGGAAAGCCACCCGCGCCCGTGGAATATTTCCCGATGCCCCTCTGGTGCTTCCTGGGGGGATTCCTCTGAAGTTTCTCCTGAGGCTCCCCCTGATGTACTTTCCGTGTTCTCCTCCTGCGGAGCTTCCCTGATCTCCATATCCTCCGGCTGCCTGGGCGGCGGAAAGCTTCCGTCGTTCTCTGCCAGAATATCCAAGATATTATCAGCGCTTTGGATTGCTTCACGGTAGTTCAGAAAATTGAGCAGTCCCATCACCAGTACGATGACCAGCATCAGAGAGCCCATAAAAATACCGATAAATTTCATGCGCAGCTTTTGGATCATCGCAGCTCCTCCAGGGAATAGCCAGCATTCCGTACTGCCTTGATGCCGATATCAGCCTGAAGGGCTGCCAGCTTTTTGCGCAGACAGGAAATATAGACCCACACCACATGATTCTCCACGTCGCTGTTGTAGCCCCAGATCTTTTCCAGGAAGCGCTCCGTAGAGATCAGACGGCCTTGATTCATCATCAGGGTCTCCATTACCTGGAATTCCTTATTTGCCAACCGGAAGCTGCCTGTCTCGGAACTCAGCTCAAAGTTCGCCAAGTCCAGGGTTATATTCCCCATATGGATCTGGGTGTCCGCCGCCTTGCTGGTCACCCGAAGCATCGCCCGGATCCTTGCCAGCAGCTCCTTGGTATTGAACGGTTTGGTCAGGTAGTCGTTGGCTCCCAAATCCAACCCGTTCACCTTGTCATCAACCTCCGATTTTGCAGTCAGCATCAAGATAGGAATCTCATTCCCGCTTTCCCGCAGCTTTTTCAGGACGGCAATTCCGTCCATCACAGGCATCATGATATCCAGAATCACCCCGTCATAGATACCGGTTCTCAAAAATTCCAGCGCTTCCCTGCCATTATAGACTGCGTCCACGGAATATCCGTTTTTCTCCAGGATCTTCACCAATGCCTTGGAGAGGGACAACTCATCCTCTGCCAATAATAACCTCATACTTATCTCCCGTCTTCGTATAGTTCTCCGTCCACGATACGCACAATTCTCTGGGCGTTTTCTGCTACATTGAGATCATGGGTAATCATCACAATGGTATTTCCCATTTCGTTGAGCCTGTGGAACAGCTTTAAGACCTCCTTGCCGCTGTTCTGGTCAAGGGCTCCTGTAGGCTCATCCGCCAGCAGAATTGACGGTTCCCCCACCAATGCCCTGGCGATTGCAACCCGCTGCTGCTGCCCGCCGGAGAGTTCCCTGGGTTTATGGCGGATCCGATCGTCCAGTCCCAGCATGTGGATTGTATCCTGGCTGGCTTCCTCTGCCTCCCTTAAGGACATCCCCCGTACCAGAAGGGGCATAACTATATTTTGCAATACATTGTAGGTTGGAATCAAGTGATATTTTTGGAAAATAAACCCGATCTTCTGGTTGCGGATCCTGGTCAGCTGCCCTTCCTTTGCCTTATGGATGGGAATATCATCCAGAAAATAGGTTCCGCCATCCGCTTTATCCATACAGCCGATTACGTTCATCAGCGTACTCTTCCCCGAGCCGGAGGGCCCCAAAACTGCCAGGAACTCCCCTTTTTCCACTTCCAGATTCACGGATTTCAATGCGTGAAGCCTGGATTCCCCTATCGTATAGAATTTTTCTACCCCTTCTATCCTGATCGTCTTATTCATTCTCCATCGCCTCCCAGCATCCAGATTTCCGTGATGACCTCCTCGCCTTCCGCATTTTCTTCTAACCGGACCTCCAGCTCATCTCCTGCTTCCAGGATGGAAAAGGTGCGCTCCTCTCCGGTATCCGTGTGCACCGTCACTGCAACCGGCAGATATACCGTCTTGGTCTCTGCTCCCATTCCCATAAACTGCCCGCGAGTACCTCCTTGCTGGTTCTGGGAAGCTGAATCACTGTCTTCTGCTTCCGTTTGGCCAGCAGTGCTTTCCTCTCCGGCAATGGAGGCTTCGGTTTCTTCTGCTGTCTGTGCAGAGTCACCTCCTGTCTCTTCCACTGTCTGCCCAAAATCAGGAACTTCCGGCGGTTCCTGTCCAGAGGCAAAACCGCTGTCTTCCATCTCACCCTCACCGGGGACAAATCCACCATTTTCCATACCACCGGAAGGCCTTTCCATACGTTCGCTTTCGGATATTGCCGCGTTTCCTCCAGTGGTTTCTGTTCCTGTTTCCCCGGTGGTTTCTTCGGTACTTCCGCTTTCTGCTTCCTCAGTGCCTTCTTCGCTGTTTTCTGCTTCCCCGGTGCTGCTTTCGGCACTTTCACTTCCTGCTTCCCTGGCACCTTCGCTTTCCGTTTCGCCGGTATCCTCCTCCGACTCTGCTTCCGTTTCTTCTTCGTAATAAGTTAACTCATTCCCAACGATGGAAACGACGTGGATGACCGCCATCCTCCCTTCCGATTCCGTTTCTTCCGTCTCACTCTCCCCCGCTGACACTGTTTTCCACACGACAAAAACCGCAAGAAGCACGACTATCAGGAGACCCATTTTCTTTACCATTCTTTTCACCATGTCACTCCTTTTTTCAGATATCCTATTCTGCATTCAGCGCTTCCACAGGCTCCAGCCTGGATGCCTTCCACGCAGGATAGATGCCGAATATGGTTCCGGTCAAGATCGCAAATCCCAGCGCCGCTGCACAGGCAAAAACACTTACCTGGATGCGGACATCAAAATGCTCTACGACGGGCACCACTCCCAGGCTTATGACCACTCCCAGCACGCCTCCGATACAGCTAATAGCAGCGGATTCTACCAGAAATTCCACCAGGATACTGGATCTGGAGGTTCCGATCGCCTTCAGGATTCCGATTTCATTGGTTCTTTCCTTGACGGATACGAACAATACGTTCATAATTCCAATTCCGCCTACCAGAAAGACAATGGCTGCCATTGCTGATAAAAGCAATGGCAATGTCTCGTTGGATGACTGTGCTGCCTCCATCCTGCTTCCTGAATCCTCGAACGTAAACTCCGCGTTGCTGTAATTTTCTTCCAGGACGGTCCTTACGTCTTCAATGACGGAAGACAAGGTGTTTACATCCGATGCCAACACCGTGATCACAGGATCGATTTCCTCGCCCGTCACGTATTTGATCCCCGTTTCGTAAGGAATAAAAATCGTGGTATCCGGACTGATCCCTGCCGATACTGTGGAGGTCTGTTCCAAAACCCCCACCACCGTATAGGTACGGTCGTCGATGTACAAAGTGCTGCCCTCAATCTCTGCTTCGCTGCCAAACAGCTCTGAGGCAACGGACGAACCTAACACACATACTCTGCTCTGCGTGTCGTCATCGCCTTCCGTCAGGAAGGATCCCTCCTTCAGCACCAGCTTGCTGACTGCGGCATAGCTTTCCTTGACTCCCGCCACCGTATAGTTTTTTGCGGACGTCAGCTCTGCCCCCTCGATGGATGCCTGCGCGCTGTAGGAGATGGTCGCCCCGCTGATCCCTTCCACATAACGCTCAATATCCTCCACGTCGCCTTGTGTCAAAATGATCTGTTCCTGGTTCAGGCGTTCCTCCACCATGCTGGTCTCCGTCTCTGTCTCAGAAGTTTCCCCACTGTCGTCTGCCTCTGTCCCGTTTTCACTGCCCGACTCCCCGGTTCCGGCATTTTCCTGCTCCCCAGCCGCTTCCGTTCCCGGCATCGTTCCTTCAGAAGGAGCATCCTCCATGGCATCTCCGCTTTGGCTGCCTTCTGGAATGTCTCCTCCTGATGATCCGTCTTCTGGCATCTCTTCTCCCGATGCCCCGTCCTCCGGCATCTCTCCGCCCGGAAATCCGCCCTCCGGCATCTCCCCGCCTGAAAATCCGCCTTCCGGCATCTCTCCGCCTGAAAATCCGCCCTCCGGCATCTCCCCACCTGACATATCTCCCTGCGGCATTCCGCCGGCTTCTCCGGTTCCTTCCGGCATTCCGTTCCCGGCAGCTTCATCGCCTCGCGATGATCCGCCTCCATTCCTGCCTCCAAACAGATTTCCAAACATCTGCCCGATATTCCCAAAGGAAAAACCTCCGCTTCCGACCTCTTCTTCTCCGGCATAGTCGTAGCTGATATCTATGGCGCCGGCATTCAGCTCTGCAAACTGTTCTGCCACCTCCATCTGACCGCCTTTTCCAATGCCGATGACCAATACGATGGTTGCCGCACCCACTACGATCCCGATGGATGTCATCACAGATTTAAACTTATTCTGATTGATGTTCAGCGCCACCAGCCTTAAGAGCTCTGTAGCTTTCATTGTGTCACCTGGCTTTCTATCAATACGATTTGTCCTTCTTCCAGCCCCGATTCCACCGCGACCGTTTTCCCATTGGAAAATCCCGTCTCGATATCCGTCTCCACGATCGTACCATCCTCATTCAGGACTTTCACCCAGGATCGGGTGCCGTCCAAATGGACTGCCTGGTTGGAAATATAAATGGTATCCTCTTCCGTCCTTCCGGCGATGCTGACTTCCCCGGTCATCCCTGTATACACCTTGCTGGTATCTCCTGTAAGTCCCGCTGTGACCTCATAGCTTACTGTGGAGGAACCTGTGGAAGCAGTGGTGGAAATATCTGTGACCTCTGCCTCAAACGGCTCTCCGTCGTATGCGGTCAAATAAACCGTCACCACATCTCCCACTGCCACATTGGAAATATCATCCTGAGAAACCGATACTGTCATGGATACGTCCTCCGAATCCAGAAATGTTACCACCGCTGCGTCGCTTACCAATGTATCTCCTGCAGAGTAAGCCACCTCCATCACGGTTCCGGAATATTCCGCATAAATGATTCCGTCTCCGATCTGTTCTTCAAATTCAGCCAGATTTTCCTCACATTCCGTCAGTGTATCCTTTGCCTCATTGAGGTCGTCCTCTAAGCCGTCCGTATCAATCTGATACAGCTGGTCTGCATATTTATAATTCGTCATGGCATTTTCGTAAACCTGTTCTGCTTCAATGGTACCGGTCGTGAGATTATTCTGTGCAATTTTAAGCTCCGCTTCCAGAGCCTCCAGCTCATCCTCATCGTCTGTATCCGCGATCTCCTCTTCCAGCTCTGTCACCGCTTCTTCCAGGCTGGTAATCGTAGCCTGATACGTTTCCTCCGCTGTTTCCCCTTCCGCTAAGTACATTTGATAGGTATAATCTGCTTCCGCCTGCTTCGTCTCCACATTGATCTCCTCCTTGGAAACCAAAAGTTCTGCGGAAGCTACCGCCGCTTCCAGCTGTTCCCGGTATTCCTGGATGCTGGCATCTGTAATCTTCAGAAGCTAGTCTCCCTCTTCTACCGTCTGACCCGGAGCGATATAGACCTCCTCCACCACCAGGGAAGTAGACTCGCCGGTTTCTGAGTTCCCTGACGAGCTGTCCGAACCTGAAGCCATCCCGGAGGCCCCTGTCATGGAAACCGTATTTTCCACTGCCGCAGCCCCCTGGCTTTCACCTCCTCCCTGCTGCGCTGATGACTGCCCGGAAGAAACCGCCGTGCCGGAACCGCCATCCTGGCTGGCGGAGCTGTCTGTATCTGAACTTGCAGAAACCGTCGTCACTTCTGCGACCGTAAAGGTCTGCTCCGTCGTTCCGTATTCAATCGTCCCGTCTTCCTGAATTCCTGAAGAAACAGATCCCCGGCGTACGGTTTCTTCCTTATAATTCTGTACAGACAACGTTTCCTCCTGCTGATTCTGGCGCTGATATAACGTGTATCCCCCTGTCCCTGCTGCGAGCACAAGCACAATGGCGAGCAGCACTTTTCCTGCCCTGCGTCTTGGTCTTTTTTTACTCATTTCCCTGAACCTCCTCTGATTCCTCCTGCTCCGGATCTATCGTCACGCTTGCTGATGAACCTGCCGTCAGGCGTCCGTTTTCATTTTCCATGGTAATCGTCACCTCGTAGTTCACCGTCGTTCTGGAGTTTCCTTCCTGTACCTCCATTGCTTTTTCCGTGACAGTGCCGCTTTGTTCCTGTCTGCCAGCCACCGTCACCTCTACCGTATCTCCCACCTGCATCTCGGAAATTTGTTCCTGAGGCACGGCAATCGTGACCGTTACCTGCTCCGTATTATAATAGCTGAGAACAGGGGTTCCGCTGCTCAGCACATCCTCAGCCGCATAATTGACTGACGCAATCAACCCGCTGTTTTGGGCAGTGACTATACCGTCTTCCATGGATTCCAGGACTTGTTTTTTCTCTTCCAGTTCCTCTTGCGCCGTTTGGGCTTCCTGCAAGGTATCCTCCCAATCCTCCAGTGTCTCTTCATAAGTAATCTCAGCCAGTTTTCCCTCCAGAACTGCTGTATCATACGTATATTGGATTTCAAGTTCTGTTGCCTTTTGGTTTCTGATCAGCTCCGCATACTGGCTGCTGACGGTATCCGCCGCCTCTTCAAGCTGTTCCAGAAGACTCTCCGCGCTGTCACTGTCAGAGGGTTCCTGTTCCAAAAGGTTTTCTACCTGGGTCAGATCATAGGTATCCCCAAACAGACTGATATCCTCTTCGCTGAGGTTTAATTCTTCCATGGTCATAGAACCGCTCTCTTCACCGTCAAGGGATCCCGCAGAGACTCCCCCGGACACACCGGACATTCCTCCGCTTCCTCCCATAGAACCAGCCGCCCCCATGCTGCCGCCGGAAGCGTTGCCTCCTGCAGCACTGCCCGTTCCATTGTTCTCCGGCAGCGTTCCGGATTCGGCGCCCTGCCCAGTTCCGTCTGCGGAACCTGCTTCTGTACCTTCCTCTGGTCTCTGTCCTCCTGGCTGCCCTTCCGTCTCTCCTGCGGGGCTTCCCGTCTGTCCTGTCTGGCTTTCTGTCTCTCCTGACGGGTCTCCCGTCTGTCCTGTCTGGCTTTCTGTCTCTCCTGACGGGTCTCCCGTCTGTCCTGTCTGGCTTTCTGTCTCTCCTGACGGGTTTCCCGTCTGCTCTGTCTGGCTTCCTGTCTCTCCTGCTAGGTCTCCTGTCTCTCCTGCTGAGCTTTCTGTCTCTCCTGCTAGGTCTCCTGTCTCTCCTGCTGAGCTTTCTGTCTCTTCTGCCAGGTCTCCCGCCTCTCCTGCGGGGCTTTCTGTCTCTCCTTGTCCGGCTGCTTCGAGCTGCGTTTCCAGGTTTAAAATCTGATTCTGTAATTCCTGAATCTCCTCTTCCTGGCTGCTCAGAGTAAGTTCCTGCAGAGAAATCAGTTCCTCATACAGGCTGCTTCTCTCTGCGCTTGCTTCGCTTAACTGAGTCAGAAGAATGGTGATATTTTCTTTATCCAGCTGCTCCTGGTCGGCGTCATCACTTTCAAATAAAACTGCCAGGACATTTTTCTGCAGGGTGATGTCATTCTCTATTTGCGCAATACATTCATCCAGTACCGTAATATAATCCTGATATTCAATACCAGCCATCTCCAGCGCTTCCGTCACAATTTTCGGAATATCCTCTGTCATCTCCTTGACATTCTTCATATGCTGGCTCACCGTCGTATCCCCATTAATGGAAGCACGGAGCGACGATTCCAGGGCACTCTCCCCTTCCTCTGTCTCTGAGCCCTCTGTCTCCGAGGTTTCTGTGGAATCAGACGAAGCGCTGTCCTCTGTTTCCATTCCCAACAGTGCTTCCAGCTGTGCCAGAATCGTATCATAGGTCTGGGCATTGGACTGGAGCTGTGATTTCAATTCCTCCATCTGTTGCCCTAGATCCTCCTCTGTTTCAGTCTCGGTTTCACTTTCTGTTTCTTCTCCGGTTCCAGTTCCGTCTTCGCTTCCCGGTGTTTCGCTTTCGGATTCACTTCCGTTTTCCGTATCAGGCGTTTCGCTTCCATTTCCGGATTCTCCACCAGTCTCTGGCACTTCACTTTCGTTCCCGGATTCTCCACCGGTACCTGGTACTTCACTTTCGTTCCCGGATTCTCCACCGATACCTGGTACTTCACTTTCGTTCCCGGATTCTTCACCGGTACCTGGCACTTCACTTTCGTTCCCGGATTCTTCACCGGTACCGGAAGTTCCGTCTTCGCTCCCGGTTTCTTCTCCAGTATCTGGTCGGTCGCTTTCACTTTCTGTCTCTGGAATCTGTGGAGCGCTCCCCGAAGGTATACTGCCGTCTTCTCCAGTATTTTCAGACATTCCCTGCCCCTCTGACGCTTCTCCTCCCAGACCGGTTTCGCCACTGGACTGTGCACCGCCGGAACCGCTCATGTTTCCGCCGCTCCCTCCTGACGAGCTTCCGCCACCTGAAGAACTCCCATAACTTCCGCTGTCTATCCCTGCCTGTACCTCTGAAATCTTATCTTCTATTTCCGGCTGTATTTCTTCGTAAGCCGCGATGGTACTTTCCAATTCATCCTGCTGATACTCCCTGACAAACTCTGCCTGTTCTGCTTGCGCTTCCGCCATTTCATACTCGTATTTCGCTTCCAATATACCTTCGTCGTACTCCAGCTGCGTATTGGTTAGTGTATTTTCAGCTCTTATGATAGCCGCCTCATAGTAGTCCAGTGCTTCCTGATAGCTTTCCTCTGTCAGCTTCAGGATCTGGGTTCCTTCCTGAATCTGTTCCCCTGCCTCTACATAGACCTCTTCCACAACCAACTCGGCTGCAAGCCCTTCGATATCGAGGCTCTCATCCACTGTTGACATTTCTGTCGTCCCATCATACTGGAGCTCTTCCGCTGACACAGTCGGAATTATTCCGCCTGTCTGGTTCAGTGAAAACGCCAGCGCTGAAACAAAAGCTGTTTTTTTCACATTTTTGTAGCTTGGTCTTCCCATCTCGCACACTCCTCGTTTTGCTGTGATTTCACTCCTACCATACAGAATGAACCTAAATTGTGGTTAAAATATTCTTTAAAGAAACTGTGAAATGTAACCGCATGAAAAGGATCCCGTGGATTCCAAAGCGTTTCCGCATTGGATCACGGGATCCTCATTGTTGGGGATGTGCTGCTGGTTCCTATCGGTTTTACGCAAATTGGATAGAACCATATATTTTTT
>DVFT01000183.1 GCA_018713105.1 Candidatus Limivivens merdigallinarum
CATGCCCGGCAGATTACCTCTTCCGCACAGGTTCGCACTGAATTAAATATTTATCCTGGTCAGGTTTGTATTTGTCGTATTGGTGACAGTCAAAACGAAAAATTAAAAATCCCTTCGGATTATAAAGAAAAAATCTCAAGCGTACAAAAATACTGCACCAAACCAGAGCTTGAAATGCTGTTAATTATCGCTGAGGGTCTCTATCAAGATTATGAAAAAGTTAAATCCCATACAAAACCGAAGGATTTTGCAAAACAATATATCCGCTGTGGACGTAAGAAATACGATAACAGTACAGCTTTCTACAGAAACTATTTTGGAGACAACTGTGATTTACTGGTATGGTGTATCCGTGAATATAAACGTCTGAAAGGGGCTCACAAAAAGGAGGAGTTCTATTTAGCTGACCTGTTAGCAGAAGATAAAAAATAACCAACAGAGAAGACAGTCAAAAACAACTGTCTTCTCTACTGGTCTTTTATCTTTCTTTATTTAATTACTACCGGCTGAAGCCGGTGGTCGTTAAATTCATTCATCCACATGCCCGCCGTCAGGGCTTATTCTCAGAACAGATCTTTAAACAACGCTTTCTTCTCCACTGCCTCGGAAAGCTTCGCCATCTTGGAGGTATCTCCGATGAGGATGACGCCTGACAGGCGGTTGTTGAGGAAGTAATATTTCTCATACTGCTTCCTTGCCATATCCTTGAATTCCACAGTACGGTATACCAGATCTTTGTTCTTCCCATTGTCTCCGTTGGCGTAGAGGGAGGTATTCATGCCGTTGAAGGTCAACGCAGCCGCCACCGTCTCGTATTCCACGTCGTCTCCTGCCGCATTGGCTCCTGCCGTCTTGCCCTGCTCTACAGCCTGAGGCCAGATCGCATAGTTGATGCCATCAAACTCTGCGCAGTCCCCGCAGGCATAGATATGATCCACGTTGGTTCTCATATGGCTGTCCACAATCACGCCCCGGTTCACTTCGATGCCTGCTTCCTTGGCAATCGCCGTGTTGGCACGCACTCCTGCGGATACGATCACCATATCTGCCGGAATCACTTCCCCGGTGGAAAGCTTCACGCCGGTCACATGGGCGTCTCCTTCGATGGATTCGATGTTCACCCCGGTCTCTATGCGGATTCCCTGACCAACGCTGATGCTCTTTAACATATCGCTGGCTCCGTCATCCAGCTGCCTTCCCATAAGCTTGGGCGCCAGCTCCAGGACGGTCACCTTGCATTTGGATTTTTTCAGCTCCCATGCCGCCTCAAGACCCAGGACACCTCCTCCGATTACCACCACATTCTGCACCTGATCCAGAAGGTCTGCCACTTTCTTGGCATCGGACAGGCGGCGGATCGCGATCACTTCCGGCTTGTCGTGTCCGGAGATCGGCGGAATGAAACACTCGCTTCCCAAAGCATAGATCAGCTTCGTGTATTTCAGCCTGGTTCCATCCGAAAGCTCAACCTCCTGCTGTTCCGGATCAATGCGGGAAACCGTCTTGCCCAGTACCTGGAAAATGGAATTCTCCTCATACCAGCTCTCCTCATGGATGGCGATGAGATCCGGGCTCAAGCCTGCCATCATGGTCTTTGTCAGCATCGGGCGGTTATATGCAGAATACGGCTCATTGGAAACCATCACCACCGATGCAGTCTTATCCCGCTCCCGGATTGCCGTTGCAGCATTGACGCCTGCTGCCCCGTTTCCGAGGATTACATAGAACTCATTGCTGTCCTTGTGATAGGAGGTTTCCTCGGCATCCACCGGAACGAAATTCTCCTTGCCTACGCCGCAGACCGGGCAAACCTCCAAAGATGCATCGAAGACCTCCCCGCAGACCAGACATTTCACACGCTTTCTGGCTCCTGTGGTCTCCTTCTTGGGATTCTTCTTCTCAAGGAGCGTGCATCCGAAATCATATCCATACTCATAGGCATCCAGAAGCTGTGTTTCGCTGGGCTTAAACCGTACACGGAAGCCGTCCACAACCTTCATCCGAAGCTGCTTTAAGCGTTCAATGATGTGGGGAACTCCCTCTCCGCTCCAGCCGTAGCTTCCGAAGGCGCTGGCAAGCTTTCCGCCGTGGGTTCCTGCAAAGATCGAGGTGGTCAGATCCCAGATGGGCTTCAGCGCCTCCCCTACGATCGTGGGCGTTCCAAAGAGGATACCGTCTGCAAATCCCAGTTCCTCCAGAACCTTTGCCTGGTCGGCTTCCACCATATCATAACTTCTCACATCAATATCTCCGCTGTCTTTGATGCCCTCTGCGATCTTCTCCGCCAGCTGCTTGGTATATCCGTAAGCGCTCACATACGGGATGATGACCGTCTTCTTCTTGTTGGGGTTGACCACGGTACACCAGTCCTCATAGGTATTCAGCATGAAATCCAGGTTAGTATCCAGCACAGGACCGTGCCCTGGGCAGATCATGGAAAGGTCAAGCTCCCGCACTCTCTTCAGAGCCTTTTGCATAAACGGCTTGAACGGTCCGATGATGCAGTCAAAATAATATTTCGTGGCGCGCATATATCCCTCGTGGTCCGTCACCTTGCTTACCAGCACATCCTGAAAACCGTAATGGGAGCCGAAGGAATCACAGGTTACCAGGATCTGCTCCTCTTCAATATAGGTGTACATGGTGTCCGGCCAGTGGAGATTCGGAACCACCAAAAATTTCAGCGTCTTGTTTCCGATCTTCATCTCCTGGTTGTCCTTCACCGGAATGCTGTAGAAGTCCCGGTTTACGATCTCCTTCAGAAATCCGATGGCACAGGAGGTCGCTACGATCTTCAGGTTGGGATTGAGATCCAGAAGCATCTCAATACTGCCCGCGTGGTCCGGCTCCGTATGGCTGACCACCAGATAGTCGATGGTGGAAATATCCACGATCTCCTTTACTTTTTCCAGATATTCCTCAAAAAACTTTGCCTTGGCGGTCTCAAAAAGGATGGTCTTGTCCCCTGCCTTCAAAATATAGGAATTGTAGGTGGTTCCGAACTCTGTATACATGATGATATCGAATACTCTCAACGTATCATCCACAATGCCTGCCCAGTAGAAATCCTCTCTCAGCTTTAAGCTCTCCATTTTTTCGATTACCCCTTTCTTTCTCTGACATAAAAATTACGGTATGAAGAAAAAAGCGGTGCCTTTCCCTGCACCGCTCTATGGCTTTGTCATCCGGAACGAATCCGAAGTACACCTTATTCCTCAACTGGCTCAAATTCATCCTTGCCTACGCCGCAGATCGGACATACCCAATCTTCGGGAAGATCCTCAAACGCAGTTCCCGGTGCGATGCCGCTATCCGGATCTCCTACCTCCGGGTCATACTCGTAGCCACATGGTCCACATACATACTTTTTCATGTTTCTCACCATATCCTTTCTAAACTTTTGTTCATTTCTTTTGATGAAGCCATTATAGCACAGAAAAATTAGTATTTCAATAATAATTACTATTATTATATGTTAAATTTTCATGAACTGCTATTTCTTAGTGTTGTCTGTTTCTTTCTTTTTATTCCCGCGGATAACGAGCCAAGCAGACATGCTTGCCTGTCTGCTCTATTGGCTGGCGAATTTCGCTCGTCGCCCTTTCCCTGTCTGTTCTATCAGCCGAAAAATTTGATTCAAACCAGTTCCAGCCCGCCGTCTCCGCTGACCAAAACGCTTGCAGAGAACACAGCCTTGGCAGCCTTTGCCAGATATTCCGTATCCTTCGTTCCCGCAGTCTCATAGGGAGAATGCATCGCCAGCTGGGGCAGACCGATATCTACCGTGTTCAGCGCCACCTGTGTATTGGAGATATTGCCTAGGGTAGAGCCTCCCGCCATATCGGAGCGGTTCACAAAG
This sequence comes from Candidatus Limivivens merdigallinarum, assembly GCA_018713105.1. Lineage (GTDB taxonomy): Bacteria > Bacillota > Clostridia > Lachnospirales > Lachnospiraceae > Limivivens > Limivivens merdigallinarum. The sequence goes on from DVFT01000183.1 coordinate 3,860, forward strand.
GTCTGGCAGGGCACTTTCTCCCTCTCGCAGAGGAGCTTAAACAATGCCGCTGAAACGGCATCGGTGGTGTATTTCTGGTTTGCGCTGTATTTGATCACGATACCTCCGTTCAGGAAGGGGCGGTTGGTGGGATCCGTCTTGTCCGCATAATTGGGATGCACGGCATGGGCGTTGTCCGCAGAAACCATAAAGCTGCCTGCAAGCGCCACCTGGTACTCCTCCTCGCTCTTTCCCAAAGCCCCGGCGATCCGGTGGAGCACATCCTTCAGAAACGTGGACGCCGCGCCCTGCTTCGTGCCGCTTCCCACCTCCTCATTGTCGAACACTGCGTATACGGGGATGCTTTTGCTGTTCTCCGCCTTCAGGAATCCCTTCAGGGAAGCATAGGCACACTGCAGGTCATCCAGCCTGCCGCTGGAAAGGAACTCCTCTTTTGCTCCCCAGATCGTCCCCTTCGTCCGGCTGTAGAGAAACAGATCCATACTCAAAAGATCTTTCTCTGAAATCTTGGCTTCCTTGGCGATCAGTTTGCGGAAGCTGTTTTTCGCCTTACCGTCCCCATACAAAGGAATGAGATCCTGCTGCACGTTATAGCTTTGTCCGTCGTTGGCTTTCCGGTTCATATGGATTGCCAGGCTGGGGATCAAGAGCAGATCTCGGTCCACATTGACAAGCCTGGTCTCCACCCCCTTCTCCGTCCTCACAGCCACTCTCCCGGCAACGGAAAGGGGACGGTCAAACCAGGGGGCGCAGAGCATTCCTCCATACCCCTCCACATTAAGCCGGGTATACAAACCCTCCCGGTCCATCTCCGGATTTTCCTTCACCTTGAAGGACGGGGAATCGCTGTGGCTGGCTATGATCTGAAACCCTTGGAAGTCTTTCCCTGGGATCATGAAAGCAAGGATGGAAGATCCATTCCTTGTCACATAGTATTTTCCTCCCGGCACAAGCTCCCATTTCCGGCTTTCCGTAAGAGGGGTAAATCCCTTTTTCCCAAGGATCTCCGCGATATTAGCTACAGCATGGAAGCTGGTTGGGCTTTTCTCCAGGAATTTCAGGAGTTCTTCGTTGATCTTATTGCTGCTCATTAACCTGACCTCTTTTCTTTCTATCACTGATATCTCAGTTATATCACAGATGCCATGGGAGTACAAGGAGGTAAAGATTCCAAGAAAAGGCATCCTAAAAAGCAGGAAGCAGCTTTCTAGGATGCCTTTTCTTATATCACCTTAAATTCTTTTCTTATATATTCCAAGTGC
>DVFT01000184.1 GCA_018713105.1 Candidatus Limivivens merdigallinarum
CGTATTTTTTTGCGATTGATTTTCTGCCCGTTTATGGTCGAAATGGTGTAGTAAGAGCCTTTCTACTATCACCCTATAATCACTGGAATAAGTGAATAAATTTCTGCCAGAATGAAGATTCCTCTTCTATAGATTCTTCAACAACTTCGACTTCCTCAACCTGAATAGCCTCTGTCTGAATCACAAACTGGACTGAATCCACGTTGGTATTTTTCCTAGAGACAAAAGAAACCGGATCCTCCATGCTGCCGCCAATGGATTCCAGAAGGGTATCAATTTCTTCATCGATCTGATCATCCATATCTGTTGTCTCGGTACGAAATTCCCCGGTTCCGTCTGCCATCTCCTGGGCGCCATCGCAAAGGGCTGCAACGCCGTCGTATAATTCTACGGTTCCGTCATACAGTTCTCCAGAGCCAGACACCAGTTCTTTACTGCCAGTTGCCAAAGAGGAAACTCCCTCCATTACCTGGCTATATCCGGCGACAACCTGCGCAACCCCATCCGTATATGCTCCAATCCCAGAATCAAGCTCCTCATAACTTGCTGCAAGCTGATTGATTCCATCCGCCAGGTCTGAGAGGTTCCCTGTCATATTGCCCAAAGTATTTACCAACTGAGAAATAGACGTATCAAAGGTCTCATACTGAACGTTTAGTTCTGCCAGCCCTTCCGTAAGTACCGGAAGCTGAGCTGAAATTTCACCAAAATAAGCCTCTGTTCCGGCAATGGCGGCATTATTCGCATTCAGCAATGCCTTTATCTGTCCGGAAACTCCCAATAATTGTGATTTATACTGGTTCACCAGCTCTTCCATCCCAGGAACGGCAGAAAGCTGTTCCAGCATAGCCTCATAGCTCTGGATTGTTTCTATCGCACTTGCATTTCCCGCCAACAGCTCATCCAGGTTTAATCCGTTCTGTGCCATAACCGCTTTATACTGTTCATAGCCAAGATTCGTCTGAAGGGCAGATGCTCCCTCATACAGATCATTGATAGCCTTCTTAATTTGCATAGAAGCTTCTGTAAATTTCGTCAGGTCTTCCGTCGTTACAGAAATAGAATTCACTGCTGTCTGAATCGTAGTCAGCGCCTCTTTGACTTCCGAAGATCCTGTAGTCAGGGAAGCGGATTGTGCATTTAAGGTGTCAAGCCCACCTTGTACAGTGGTCAGACCACTTTGCAAAGCCGCAACACCGCCATCCAATGATACGATACCAGTATGTAAAGACGATGCCCCTTCTTTCGCCTCAGAGGTTCCATCTTTTAATTTCTCAGAACCATCCGTCAGTTCTGCTGCCCCATCATCCAACTGTTCTACCGCATCAATCAGGTCATCTACTTTATCTTTCAGCTCCTCATCATCTATCTCCACATTCAGATTCAGATGGATACCGTTCATGGAAACGGCATTCATCTCAAAATCCGTTACCTCCGCAGTAATTGCTGCGTCAATGCCTTCTCCGGGAAGGATGGTATAAGTAAGCTGCTTGCTGCTTCCCACATTCGCGATCGTGGCATCCGGAGCAGAAATATCACTGCATTGTTCCGTATCCAATGTGAAGGACGCCTGTAAAGCATAGTCTTCGAAAAAAGTACCGGAGCAGGCTGGATTTTCCGTAACCTGGAATCGGATTTCTAATTTTCCGCTCTTTCCGGCAATCTCATCGGCGGAATGTTCGATCCCATCCAGATAATAGCGTAGAGAAATATTCCATGGGATTTCCACATTTTCCAGATTTCCCTGATAGTAAGCTTTATCTTCCTCAGAGAAAAACGTTATTTTATCGTCACTCTGGCTGATCGGCTCGGTGGAATTCAGCATCTGCACGGAAGAATAATCCCCGTAGTCCGTAATTTCACCAGTCCCAAAAATATTGACCGCATAGACATCTTTTACTTTTCCGCCTGCGTCAAGATTGATATAAATGACTTCTTCCTTTTCCGAGGGCTCCTCCGGCGTCTCGGCAGCCACTGCTGAAACTATGCTGGTCAGCAAAAGCGTTCCGGATAACAGTGCAGGAACCGTTTTTTTCATAGATTTCATTATGATAACTTCTCCTTTCGCGGTTGATAAAAATTCGTTTTCAGCGTGGTCCGGCGGATCACGCCGTCAAAAAGATACAATAACCCTGGCAGTACAAAGAAGACGCTTATCATGGAAAGGATCGTTCCTTTTCCTAAAAACATGCCAAGCTGAGATAAGATTCCATGGCTGGAAATACCGCCAAGCAGGAAGCCCACCACTGTTACTACGGTTCCCGATGTCAAAATGGAGGTGGTAACTGCGGCTACAGTCTGAACAATGGCTCGCTTTTTGGTCATGCTCCGGCGTAGTTCCATATACCGGTCAGTAAATAGAATCGCATAGTCCACCGTGGCGCCCAGCTGAATCGAACTGATAATCAGATAAGAAATATAAAACACCGTGGAACCGGTAAAATATGGAATTGCCATGTTGACCCAGATAGCAGCTTCTATTGCCAGAACCAGAATCACTGGCAGGGAGATGGATTTCATCGTCAGAAGCAGCACAACGAAAACCGCGCCGATAGCAATCAGATTGACCTTTACCGTATCCGCCGTGATGGTATCCATCAGGTCATAAGTGCTTACGCCTTCACCGGCAAGATAATAGGAATCTGGATAGTAAACAGCCGCCGTATCCCTGAGCCGTTCTACCAGTTCAAATGTGGCGTCCCCTTCATAATCTGTTTCCACAGTCAGTACCATGCGGCTGTAGTTATCAGAAACAAGCTGCGACCGAATCTCTTCATCCAGATATTCCTTTGGAATCTCAGTGCCCACCGTATCGACATAGGAGAGGATACTTTTTACTTGTGGGATTTCCTGCAGAGCCTGCGAAAGCCTTACTTCCGCCGTCGGATCGCCATTCGGTACTAACAGGACATACGTATCGCTTTTCCCAAATACTTCCTCTACAGCAGCCGCATCGCTGCCCACCTGTGTGGTCCCGTCAAATATCTTGGAAGATCCGTAATAATAATCGTTCTGGTTCGATGCCAGATAAGACGGAACTACAAGAACAGCCATCACGCATGCCATGGGAATCATCACTTTCCTTACAAACCGTCCAAACCTGTCAAATTCAGGAAGCAGCCGCCGGTGATGTGTCTTCTGCATCAGCGGATACACTTTCAGAATCAGGGCAGGCATGAATATGAATACGGTAATCAAGCTGATAGCAATTCCTTTTGCCAGGGCAACTCCCATATCCGGACCGATTTTGAACCGCATAACCACCAGGGCAAGGAACCCAATCACCGTCGTCAGACCACTGGACAGAATGGAAGAAGTGGATTTGCACAAGGCGTCCACCATAGCCTCTTTTCTGTCGGGGTTTTCCCGCAGGCACTCTTCATAGCGGTGGATCAGGAAGACGGAATAGTCCAGGGAAACAGCCAGCTGCAAAACCGGTCCTGCGGCATTGGTGACAAATGAAATTTCTCCAAATATCAGGTTGGAGCCATTATTGATCATGATGGCTACACCCAGCCCGATCAATACGATGATCGGTTCAATCCAGGATGTAGTGGTAAGCGTCAGCACGATCAAAACTCCCAAAACTGCCAGGACAGTGATCAACTGTATCTCGCTGACTGTGCTGGTGGTCGCCACTGCAGTGGAAACCGCCGTGCCAGTCATGGCGTTATCCTCCCCGATAATTTCCCGGATAGCATCTACCGTTTCAATCTCTTGATCTTCATCAATCGTCACCGTAAACAGTGCGGTATTGTCCTTATAATAAGTTTCCACCGTATCTGTATCCAATGTTTCCAGCGGTTGATAAATATCTGCGGCATTGTCCAGCCAGGTGACCTCCGCAACGCCATCGCAGGCTTTCAGCTTTTCTTTATATTCCAGCGCCTCCGCTATCGTAACATCTCTCACCATCACCCGCGCATTGGGGATGCCGCCGTCGAACTCTGCCTCCATGATATCCAGAGAAACCGTCGATGGGCTGTCCTCTGGAAGATAATCTGCCATCTCATAATTGACGCTTATGAAGTTCTGCAAAATGGCACCAAGAATGGCAAGAGAAATAAAACATACAAGTATTTTCTGGGGATTGCTGACAACAACCGAATAAAATTTTCTCATATACTCTGCTCCTTTTCCATGGCTGGAACGGAAGCAGAAGCTGTGCCGAAAATATCAAAACTTTCCCGCTGCCCCTTTAACTTTAACACCAGGGTCTCTTTGGTGATCCGACCCGCAGCGTCATAGGGAATGGTACGCATCAGCGTTGTCAATTCTCCCTTGATCTGGCAGTCTCCCTTTTCATCAATTTTGCCGTGAAATGGATTGGATCTTTTCAGAACATCCAACACACCATCAATGATGCTGTCATCAACTGTGACGGACATCGTTCCATATCTGACCCCAATCGGGGTCTGCATCATCACATCGTAGCTACGATTCCACATATACGTTCGCTCCTTTCCTGCGGTCATGTGATTCAGTATAAAGTCCCCGTTTCACAAATAAAACGGTCAATCATAGCGCAAATGGGAGATATCGGACAATTAGAGTTAATTTGATGGGAAAGTTATGGGACATACAGATACAGATTG
>DVFT01000185.1 GCA_018713105.1 Candidatus Limivivens merdigallinarum
CAGCATGAACCGGGTGCTGATCTTTTTGATGGCAAAGCGTCTTGTTTTCATGAAACCCCTCCGTTTTGTGCAAAATATTCGATACGCCTTTCTATTTATATCACACTTTCGTCCAAAATGCTCGTATAAAAACAAGAATAGTTAATTTTCTTGATAAAAAATTAATAATATTGATAGTTTTTTAAAAAATAGAACGGTAATATAGTACAAAAGAAACGAGACGGAAGGGGTGAGAACTTGAGCAGCACATTGGAATTCAAGGGGATCACAAAATCGTTTCCCGGTGTATTGGCGCTGAATCAAGTAAGCTTTACAGCCAGGGGCGGAGAGGTGACGGCGCTGGTGGGTGAGAATGGTGCCGGGAAAAGCACCCTGCTGAAAATCCTCAACGGCGACTACCAGCCGGATGGAGGAGACTATCTCATCGACGGGAAAGCCTGTCATTTCAAGACGCCGCAGGAAGCCATTGCGGCGGGAGTCAGCGTGATTTATCAGGAAAGGCAGATTATTCCATATTTGAGCGTGGCGGAAAATCTGTTCATGGAAGAGATCCCCAAAGGAAAATTCGGATTGATCGATTATAAAACGCTGAATACGAGGGCGCAGCAGATTATTGACGAGTTCAAGCTGCCGATCCATGCCACGGACAAGGTGAGAAATCTCTCTGTCGCCTATCAGCAGATGGTGGAAATCATGAAATCCTACCGGAGGAATCCGAAGATTATCGCCTTTGACGAACCCTCTGCCGCTCTGTCGGACGCGGAGATCGAGACTTTGTTTCAGATCATTGAAAAGCTGAAGGAAAAGGGGATCGTGATTCTCTATGTGTCCCACAGAATGAAAGAGATTTTTCAGATCACCAACCAGGTCGTGATCTTAAAAGACGGGCAGTTTGTGGAGCAGGCGGCCACCGCGGATATCACGGAAACGGAAATCGTCAAAAAGATGGTGGGCAGAGACCTGGGCGATATCTTCAAGAATCTGGACAGGAATGACAAGATCGGACCGGTGGTCCTGGAAGCGGATCACCTGGTGGCGGATAATGTGCGTGAAGTCAGTTTCAAACTCCACGCAGGAGAGGTCTTAGGCTTTGCCGGTCTGGTAGGAGCAGGCAGGACTGAGACGATGCGCCTGATCTTCGGAGCAGATCCAAGGAAGGGCGGGAGGATTCTGATCAATGGAAAAGAAGTGCGGATCTCCCAGCCGGAGGACGCCATTGCATTAGGAATCGGACTTTGCCCGGAGGATCGGAAGGATCAGGGAATCGTTGCCGGGCGTTCGGTCGCCAACAATATGACCATGGCGATTTTGAAAACATTATCGCCCAGAGGTTTTTTTGATTTCCAAAAGGAAAGGGAGATCGCCGAGCATGGGGTGGAAGAGCTGAAAATCAAGACGCCAAGCATCGAGAAACCCATCGGGGAGCTGTCCGGTGGTAACCAGCAGAAGGTGATCCTGGCAAGGTGGCTCGCCTCAGACCCCAAGGTTCTGATCCTGGATGAGCCGACCAAGGGAATCGATGTGGGTTCCAAGTCGGAAATCTATCAGATCATCTGTAATCTTGCCAAGCAGGGATTGGGAGTGATCGTGGTATCTTCAGAGCTTCCCGAAGTGATGGGAGTCTGTGACCGGATCATCGTCATGTGCCAGGGGCGTGTGACGGGAGAACTGAAACGGGAAGATGCCACGGACGAAAAGATCTTAACGCTTGCTATGGCGGATATGTTAGGAGGAAATCATGAAAGCTAAAAAATTATTGAAATCAGACAAGCTGGGACTTTTGATCGCACTGCTGATCATTATTATCGTGTTCAGCATCCTTACTGGAAACAAATTTTTTACCGTTGCCAATGTGACGAACATTGCCATTTCCTCCGCCATCGTAGGCCTGGTGGTAATCGGTGAATGTTATCTTCTGATCGTGGGGCATGTGGATTTGTCCCCGGGATCGGTAGCCGCATTTTCAGGCGTTCTGGTCTCCCTGCTTCTGACCAGGGGAGTACCGCTCCTTTTAGCGATCCTGATCGTACTTTTGATCGGACTTCTCATCGGTCTTATGAATGCGCTGCTGGTCAACAAGCTGAAGCTGGAGCCGTTTATCGCAACGCTGGCGGCAATGTCCATTTTCCGTGGGTTGGCTTATATCATCTGCGGAGGCAAGGCGGTCTTCGTGACCAACGATACCTTTTTGAAAATGGGAACAGGGAGGCTGTTTGGCGTGATTCCTTACCCGGTTCTGATCTGTATCGTCTTTTTTGCCATTGCCATCGTGATTCTGAACCGCACACGGTTTGGCAGAAGTGTCTATATGGTAGGCGGGAACGCCAATGCAGCCCGTCTGGCAGGGATCAATGCTGAGAAGGTGAGGATGAAACTCTACATGGCGGCATCCGCGCTGGCAGCGCTGGGAGGAATCCTTCAGGCAGGACGGATGAGTTCCGGTCAGCCGACTGCCTCCGACGGTCTGGAATTCGACGCTGTGACGGCAGTTGTTTTAGGCGGCGTAGCCATGAGCGGCGGCGTGGGTACCCTTGGAGGAGCAGCGATCGGTCTGATCATTATGCAGAGCTTCAACAACGGTCTGATGATGCTGAATGTACCGTCTTTCTGGCAGACCGTATCGAGAGGTCTGCTCTTGATCGCGGCATTGTCCTTTGACTTTATCCGAAACAGAAGGAGAAAGTAAGCCAAGGGCAGAAAGGAGAGCCTATGAATTCAAGGGAGAGAGTTTTGGCAGCCATCCATCATAAGGAGCCGGACCGGGTTCCTGTGGATCTGGGCGGCTGCGGACAGACGGGAATCAATGCCAGCTCCCTGTATGCGCTGAGAAAGGTCTGGGGGCTTCCGGAACACCGTATCCGGATCTGTGAGCCTTACCAGCTTTTGGGGGAAGTGGAGCTGGACGTACTGCAGAAAGCGGGAGCGGACGTAGTTCCGCTGTGGAACCGGGGGACGCTTCTCGGAACCACCGGGGCATGTACCAAGCCTTGGGAGATGCCGGATGGGACACCGGTCTGGATGCCGAGTGATTTTGAATACGATGTCAATGAAAAGGGGGAAACTCTCGTCTACCCCTGCGGCGACCGGTCAGCGCCCTACAGCGCGCACATGCCGAAGGGCGGATCCTTCTTCGACGGGATCGACCGGGCGGAGGAATACGACGAGGATCATTTGACGCCCCTTGAGGACTACCGGGAATCCTTTGCCGTCAAAGACGAGGAGGACTGCCGGTATTGGGAGAAGGAATCCGTCAGACTGTCGGAACACAGTGATTTCGCAGTGATGGGAGTCTTAGGCGGGATGGGGCTGGGAGACGCGGCAGAGATCCCAGGACCGTTCCTGAAGCATCCCAGAGGGATTCGGAAGATGGAGGACTGGCTGATGGCGCATATCCTCTATCCGGACTACCTGGATGCGGTCTTTCAGATGCAGACGGAAGTGATGCTGAAGAATCTGGAGCTTTACCGCCAGGCGGTAGGAGATAGGATCCAGGTAATCTGGGTCAGCGGGACGGATTTCGGAACCCAGAATGGGCTGATGCAGTCCAGGGAGATCTTTCAGAAGCTGTACAAACCCTATTATCAGAAGGTCAACGACTGGATCCACCAAAATACCAGCTGGAAAACCTTCTACCACAGCTGCGGCGCCGTTGCGGAGCTGATACCGGATTTCATTGAGATGGGAGTGGATATCTTAAATCCCGTCCAGTGTTCCGCAAAAGGGATGGATGCAGCATTTCTGAAGGAAACCTACGGAGACAGAATCGTGTTCTGGGGAGGAGGCATTGATACCCAGGCGACGCTCCCCAGAGGGACGGCAAAAGAGGTGTACGACCAGGTTCTTAAGCGCCTGGAGATTTTCTCAAAGGGCGGCGGTTATGTGTTTGCAGCCATCCATAATATTGTGGCGGGTGTACCGCCCGAAAATCTGACGGCGATGTATCAGGCGGTCAGGGATTTCAGAGAACGGTAACAAAAGCGAAAGCTAAAAAATATTAAAAGATTCAAGGAGGAAACAATTATGAAGAAAAAAATGATCACCGCATTGTTGACACTGGCAATGGCAGGCAGCATGGTTATGGGAGCCTTTGCAGCCGAGGAAACCAGCGAAGCAGCTACCGAGGCGGCGACGGAGGCAGCCGCAGAGGAGGAGAGCGAGGCTTCCGGCGGAGAAGAAGGGTCTGAGGAAGGGCCTACCCTGGCATTTATCTGCAAGGATCTTTCCCAGGAGTGGTTCGTAGGAACCTCCAATGCGATGCTGGAGACCGCCAAGGCGAGAGGAGCCAAGGATGTGATCATGTACGACTGTGCCATGAGCCCGGACAAATACATGACTGCCCTGGATACCGCCATTTCCCAGAACGTGGACGTCCTGATCGTATGCCCGCCGGATCAGAATTTGAGCCAGGTAACGGTTGACCGCTGTGCAGAAGCTGGTATTAAGGTCATGGCGGACGATGATGGGCTGATCGATGAGAACGGAATGCACCTGGCTCCGGCTCTGGAACTGGACGCTTACAAGGTAGGCGAAGGAATCGGCGAATATCTGGCAAATTATGTGAAAGATAATGGGATCAATGAGGACTATACAGAGGTAGGTTATCTCTGCATGACCATGTCGGAAGTGTCCTCCTGCGTACCTCGTTCCACCGGAGCAGTGGACAAATTTACCGAGCTGATGGGTGATTTCCCGGAAGACAAGATCATCGAGGCAGACTATGACGGAACCTCTGATGAGGGCTTCAACGTGGCAGCAGCGACCATCACGGCTCACCCGGAGATCAAGACCTGGCTGGTAACCGCCCCCAATGATGAAGGCGCACAGGGCGCAACCAGGGCTCTGGAGCAGGCAGGCGTGGATCAGGATGCCATCGTAATCGGCGTAGGCGGATATCTGGCAAAGGATGAGTTCAAGAAGGATTATTCCTGCTTCAAGGCTACCGCATACATCGATCCGGTACTGGATGGCCAGCTGGCAGCAGACGCAGCGATGGATTGGATTGAAAACGGAACTGTGCCTTACAGCGATTACATCGAAGAAGGCGGCGAGTACGGTGTATATCCGTTCAGCGCGACGATGATCGATGCCAGCAATTATGAAGAAGTCATGGGCGATGCTGCAAACTAAGTATGCTGCATGACAGAGCGTATCAGGAGGAGCGGACGAAGGTCCGCTCCTTTCTGTGTCATACGCCCGGAGAGCAGCCGCATAGATGGGCAAGCTTCCCTATCCGACTGTTCGGGGGGAAAGCCTGGACGGCGAAGAGATTCTGGTGTATCCTGACGGCAGAAGCCCTTATCAGGGAAAGAAAGGAGAAGTAAGATCAAGATGGCAGTGTTACAAGGACATTATGATTCCAAGTGTTTGAGACAGGACACGCAGTTTGTCCTGATCCGCCCCTTTGAGGGCAGGGAGAGGGCGGAGGAGAGGTATCTGATCCTGCTCCACGGGCTGATGGACAACAGTACCGCCTGGCTTTACAAGACCAGCCTCTTAAGGCTTGCAGACGCCTATGGGGTGACGGTTTTCTGCCCGGAGGGCAGGAGGGGATTTTACTGCGACATGGCTTACGGGGCAGATTACCTTTCTATGGTGATCCGGGAGATCCCGGAGGTGATGGGAAAGCTTCTCGGCTGCGAGCTGAACGGGGACAATACGGTCCTTGCAGGGAATTCCATGGGAGGCTACGGCGCGCTGAAAGCGACCTTAAACCCCCGATCCTTCTACCGGAAGGTGATGGCGTTCAGCCCGGTGATCTCCCCTATGGAGGCGTTGAACGTGATCCCGGACGATTACTTGATCCCGGGGGAGGAGAAAGCGGCGGCAGGGGAGAGGGGAATGCTTCGGGACGAGGATGATCTGTATGCGCTGGCCAGGCGGATTGGAAAGCCAGGATATCAGATCACGGTGACCTGCGGGAAGGACGACTTCCTCATCGGGCAGAACCGGGAATTCCATACCTATCTCAAGACCCTTGGCTTGGAACATACGTACCGGGAGGAAGAGGGGGTGCACGGCTGGGATTATTGGGAGACGCATCTGCCGGAATTATTTCAGTCCTATTTTTCCGTTTAGCCGATAGAGCCGGCAGATTGCCAGCATGCTGAGGATACTTTGGAGGGCTTTGTTTGGAAGTCCGTGGAAAAAACGCTTTACGAATGTGGAGAAACGCGGTATGATATTGAAATATACCACTACTACGGACGGAGGAAAAGAAGATGGATTTAAAAGGAAGAAACTTTTTGACCTTAAAGGATTTTACACCGGAGGAAATCGGATACCTTTTAGATTTGGCAGCCAGGCTGAAGAAAGAGAAAAAAGCAGGCGTGGTACATCAGCCATATATTGGGAAGAACATTGCCCTGATCTTTGAGAAGACCAGCACCAGGACCCGCTGTTCCTTCGAGGTGGCAGCCCATGATTTAGGAATGGGAACCACCTATCTGGACCCAAAGGGCTCACAGATCGGAAAGAAAGAGAGCATTGCCGATACAGCCCGGGTGTTAGGCCGTATGTATGACGGAATTGAGTACCGCGGATTCGGTCAGGAGATCGTGGAAGAGCTGGCGCGCTATGCAGGCGTGCCGGTCTGGAACGGACTGACCAATGAATATCATCCCACGCAGATGCTGGCGGATCTTCTGACCATCCGGGAGCATTTCGGATATCTGAAAGGAATCCGTCTGGTTTACATGGGAGACGCCCGTTACAATATGGGCAATTCCCTGATGATTGCCTGCTCCAAGATGGGAATGCATTTTGTGGCATGCACCACGAAGAACTACTTCCCCAACCAGGAGCTGGTAGGCCTTTGCAGAACCTATGCCGAGGAGTCCGGCGGAAGCATCACCCTCACCGAGGATGTGAAGGAAGGCACCAAAGGGGCAGACGTGGTGTACACGGATGTCTGGGTATCCATGGGAGAGCCGGATGAGGTCTGGGAGGAGAGGATTGGCGAACTGTCTCCTTATAAAGTGACCAAGGAAATGATGGACAATGCGGGAGAGAAGGCGATTTTCCTTCACTGCCTGCCTGCGTTCCATGACCTGAAGACCCAGATCGGCAAAGAGATGGGCGAGCGTTTCCGCATTCAGGATATGGAAGTCACCGACGAGGTGTTTGAGTCGGAGCGGTCCAAGGTGTTCGACGAGGCGGAGAACCGGATGCATACGATCAAGGCAGTGATGGTTGCTACCTTGGGAGAATAAGCTGTGAAAGCGCCGAAGGCAAACAATTCCTGGGATTTGGAGGCCATAGGCATCATTGCGGGGCTGATCCTGATTATCTGCTTTGACGTGACCTTTATAGAAACGGACAGTTCCTCAATCTTTATTACGATTGTGGCTGGGATGGGGACGATCCTAAACAGCGTCCTCGCCCTTTTGAAGTTCCAGAAAGGCAGGAGGCTTCCGGGATTTTTCTTTCTTCTTGCGGCACTTGGAATGCTGGGATGGTTTCTTGCGAGAATTGTTTTAATTTAAATATATCATGGTAAGGACAGAGATGAAAAGCAAAATTTTGGAGATTTTAAAAGCCAGAGACGGCTATGTGTCCGGCCAGGAGCTGTCTGAATATTTCCAGGTATCCAGAACCGCCGTATGGAAAGCCGTTGCCCGGCTTAAGGAGGAAGGATATCAGATTGAATCGGTTCAGAAGAAGGGGTATCGCCTAGTAGCGAGCCCCGATGTGGTTCTGGCGGAGGAGATTCAGAGTATCCTCAAGACCAGATGGGCTGCCAGGGAGATTTGTTACCTGAAGACCGTGGATTCCACCAATCGTTATGCGAAGAAAAAAGCTGAAGAGGGAGCGCCGCACGGCGCTCTTGTCGTTGCAGAGGAGCAAACGCAAGGAAAAGGCAGGATGGGAAGGAACTGGAGTGATCCTGCCGGTCAGAATATTGCCATGACCCTCATCCTGCGGCCCGCGATCCAACCCCAGTCGGCGTCTATGGTGACGCTGGTGGCAGGGCTTTCCGTGGCGAGGGCTCTCAAGACTTTATGCGGCTTGGATGTAAAGATCAAGTGGCCAAACGATGTGGTGGCGGGCGGAAGGAAGCTCTGCGGGATTCTTTCCGAAATGAGTGCGGAGATGTCCGGCATCCACTACCTGGTCATCGGTATCGGGATTAATGTGAATACGGAACATTTTCCAGAGGAATTGAGAGATAAGGCGACGTCGCTTTATCTGGAAACGGGCGAAAAGATGCAGAGAGCCCGGATCATCGCAGCGTGCATGGAGTATTTTGAGGAAGATTTCAGCCTCTTTGAGAAGACGATGGACCTGTCCCTTCTCAAGGATCAGTACGAGGCGCTTCTGATCAATAAGGATGAAAAAGTAAAGGTGCTGGAACGGGATGCCTCCTATGTGGGGATTGCCAAGGGGATCGACTGGGAGGGAGAGCTTCTGGTGGAGAAGGAGGACGGTTCCCTGACCCGTGTGTACGCCGGGGAAGTGTCGGTGCGGGGAGTATACGGATACACGTAAGCCAGAGAAAAAATCCAGCGGACGGGGAATAAATGGGAAGGAGTTTAAGCATGAACCAGGAAAATACGGTTCTCTGCGCTGCCAGCGCATATGAAGAGAAATTCTATCTGAATGAAAAATTTGCGGCATTGCCGGACAGGATCAAGGACGAGCTGAAGATCCTCGCGGTTCTCTACACCCAGAAGGTGGGTGGGATTCTCACGATGGAATTTGAACCGGACGGAAAGCTGATCTTCCGCACAGAGGCGGCGGAGGCAGATTTTTCCTACGACGAGATCGGAAGCGTCCTGGAGATCAAGAAGATCCAGACCGACCACAGGGAGCTTTTGGAAGCTCTCGAAATGTATTATAAAGTGTTCTTCCTGGGGGAAGCCTATGAAGATTAAGATCGGAAATGTGGAAATTCCAGGCCAGACCGTTCTGGCGCCTATGGCTGGAGTCACAGATATGCCCTTTCGCCTCCTGTGCCGGGAAATGGGGGCAGGGCTTTTGTCCATGGAGATGGTCAGCGCCAAGGCGATCTCCTTCCGGAACAAAAATACCATCCGGCTCTTGGAGATCGGCGAAAAGGAACCGCCCATCGCCCTGCAGCTTTTCGGATCAGACCCGCAGATCCTGGGAGAGACAGCCCGGGAGATCGAGGAACGTCCCTTTGACATCCTGGATTTCAACATGGGCTGCCCGGTCCCAAAGATCGTGAACAACGGGGAAGGCTCTTCTCTGATGAAGCAGCCCAAACAGGTGCGAAAGATCGTCACAGCGCTGGTCAAGGCGACCCGTAAGCCCGTCACCGTCAAAATCAGGAAGGGCTTTGATGAAACTTCCGTCAACGCAGTGGAGATCGCAAAGATCATTGAGGATTGCGGGGCGGCAGCCGTTGCCGTGCACGGGAGAACCAGGGAGCAGTATTATTCCGGGAAAGCGGACTGGGAGATCATACGGAAGGTGAAAGAGGCGGTGAGCATCCCGGTGATCGGAAACGGGGATGTGGATTCCCCAAAAGCTGCCGAGCGGATGCTTAAGGAGACCGGCTGCGACGCCGTGATGATTGGCCGTGCCGCAAGGGGGAATCCCTGGATTTTCCGGGAGGTTTCCCAGTATCTTGAGACCGGAACGATCCCCATGCCCCCCACCTGGCAGGAACGTAAAGGAATGATGCTTAAGCATGCCAGGATGCAGTGCGGCGTGAAAGGCGAGTATGCCGGAATGCGTGAGATGCGAAAACATATCGCCTGGTATACCCAAGGTCTTCCCCATTCCGCCAGGCTTCGCGGGATGGCGGGGGAGCTTGAAACTCTGGAGCAGCTTTCTAAACTTTTGGAAAAATATCAGGTTGCTTGCCTTCAGGAATAACAGGATTTGGAAATGCAATGGCCGGACTGCGGGAACATGAGGCGAAAAAACAGGGAACTGTGCAGAATAATGGGGCGGAAAGCCGCATAGAATCTTGACAAATACAGAAGCTTTGGGATATAATACTGTGATTGCAGATATGTGTAAGGCAATGTAGTGAAAGGGTGTATGAAAAAATGGAAGAAAAGAAGAATTTGTTGACATATGCAGGTTTGAAAGCACTGGAGGAAGAGCTGCACGATTTAAAAGTATATAAGAGAAAAGAAGTGGCAGAGAAGATCAAGGAAGCCAGAGAGCAGGGCGACCTTTCCGAGAACGCCGAGTATGACGCAGCAAAGGACGAGCAGCGCGACATCGAAGCCAGGATCGAGGAGATCGAGAAGATCCTGAAAAATGCAGAGGTGGTCGTGGAAGACGAGGTGGATCTGGAGAAGATCAACGTAGGCTGTACCGTGAAGGTGCTGGACAAGGAATTCGACGAGGAGATGGAATTCAAGCTGGTAGGTTCCTCCGAGGCAAACAGCCTTCAGGGCAAGATTTCCAATGAGTCCCCTGTGGGCAAAGCTCTCATCGGAGCAAAAGTGGGAGATGAAGTTTCCGTAGAAACCCAGGCAGGTACCATGGTGTACAAGGTGCTGGGAATTCAGAGATCATAAGGAGTGGAAAAAGTGGCAGAACAAAAGAATGGACAGGTACAGGATATCAATCAGCTTCTGAAGGTCCGCAGGGACAAGTTAAAGGAGCTTCAGGAGAGCGGCAACGACCCCTTTGTAATCACAAAATATGATGTAACCCATCATAGCCAGGAGATCAAGGATCAGTTCGATTCCCTGGAAGGGACGACAGTCTCCCTGGCAGGACGTGTCATGTCAAAACGTGTCATGGGAAAGGCATCCTTCTGCAACCTCCAGGATCTGCAGGGGAACATTCAGTCCTATGTGGCGCGTGACAGCGTCGGCGAGGAAGCATACAAGGCATTCAAAAAACTGGATATCGGTGATATCGTAGGTCTGACCGGCGAAGTGTTCAAGACCAAGACAGGGGAGATTTCCGTCCATGCGGCGACCATTACCCTGTTGTCCAAGAGCCTTCAGATTCTGCCGGAGAAATTCCACGGACTGACCAATACAGACATCCGTTACCGCCAGAGATACGTGGATCTCATCATGAACCCGGATGTGAAGGACACCTTCATCAAACGTTCCAAGATCATCAGCGCCATCCGCAAATATTTAAGCGAGCAGGGATTCATGGAGGTGGAGACCCCCATGCTGGTATCCAATGCCGGCGGCGCGGCAGCCAGACCCTTCGAGACCCATTTCAATGCGCTGGACGAGGATCTGAAGCTTAGAATTTCCCTGGAACTTTACCTGAAGCGTCTGATCGTAGGCGGACTGGAAAAAGTCTATGAGATCGGCCGTGTCTTCAGAAACGAAGGTCTGGACACCAGACATAACCCGGAGTTCACCCTGATGGAGCTCTACCAGGCATATACCGACTATAACGGAATGATGGACCTCACTGAGAACCTGTACCGCTATGTGGCACAGGAAGTTCTGGGAACCACCAAGATCGTGTACAACGGCGTAGAGATGGATCTGGGCAAGCCCTTTGAGCGGATCACCATGGTGGATGCCGTCAAAAAATACGCAGGTGTGGACTTCAACGAGATCCACAGCCTGGAGGAGGCGAGAGCTGCCGCAAAAGCACACAACGTGGAGTTTGAGGCACACCACAAGAAAGGCGATATCCTGAACCTCTTCTTTGAAGAGTTTGCAGAGGAGCATATGATCCAGCCGACCTTTGTGTGCGACCATCCCGTAGAGATCTCACCGCTGACCAAGAAGAAACCGGACAACCCGGAATATACGGAGCGCTTCGAGTTCTTTATGAACGGCTGGGAGATGGCGAACGCCTACTCCGAGCTGAACGACCCCATCGACCAGAGGGAGCGTTTCAAAGCCCAGGAGGAACTGCTGGCGCAGGGCGACGAAGAAGCCAACCACACCGACGAGGACTTCCTCAACGCGCTGGAGATCGGTATGCCGCCCACAGGAGGAATCGGCTTCGGAATCGACAGAATGTGTATGCTTTTGACCGACTCCGCAGCCATCCGTGACGTGCTGCTGTTCCCCACAATGAAGTCATTAGACCCGAAGAAGGGCGAGGCGAAGGCAGAGAGCAAGGCTGCCCAGACTGCAGAAGCAACCGTTTCCGGACAGGCAGAGGTTGCAAACATGTCCGTGACCAGCGTACAGCTCGACCTTTCCAAAGTGAAGGTGGAGCCGCTGTTTGAGGATATGGTGGACTTTGAGACCTTCTCCAAATCCGATTTCCGGGTGGTAAAGGTGGAGGCCTGCGAGGCAGTGCCGAAGTCAAAGAAGCTTTTAAAGTTCACCTTGAATGACGGAAGCGACCGGAAGCGCACCATTTTAAGCGGAATCCACGAGTATTACGAGCCGGAGCAGCTGGTTGGAAAGACCTGCGTGGCTATCACCAACCTGCCCCCCAGAAAGATGATGGGCATTGACTCCGAGGGTATGCTGATCTCCGCGGTGTACGAGTGTGACGGACGGGAAGGACTGAATCTGCTGATGCTGGATGATGGAATTCCGGCGGGGGCGAAGCTGTACTAAAAGCTTTTTCCATTGAGTTAATTGCCTTCAAAAAGGATACTTTTATATCTT
>DVFT01000186.1 GCA_018713105.1 Candidatus Limivivens merdigallinarum
TGAAAGCCATTTCCGAATTCCTGGGGCATTTTTCCCCAGAATTCACAGAGGAGGTTTATGTATATCAGGAAGAAAAAATTTATGACTGCTCCGTGCTTTGTGAGATATGGGAAATCAGTCGCCCCAAAAATGAGAAAAATGAGCTGCTCGTCCCACTTTCGGACTCAGATTACTATGCATTGCTTGCATAATCGTATTAAAACGTCCGGTTCGCCCCACTTTGTATCAAAAAACAGGGTATTTTTACCCTGAAAAATAGCGGTTTCAAGCTCTAAAAATGGAACATTGAACTTGTACAAATCACACAAAAAATAGGTGTTTAATGATGAGAAAACTAGCTTTAAAAGATGAAATTTTGTTAAAAGTAGACAAACCAGCCCGGTATATCGGCGGCGAGGTCAATGCGGTCATGAAGGACCCCAAAGAGGTAGAGATCCGGTTCGCCATGTGTTTTCCGGACGTCTATGAGATTGGCATGTCCCATCTTGGCATCCAGATCCTGTACGATATGTTCAATCGCAGGGAGGATGTCTGGTGTGAACGCCTGTATTCCCCGTGGACCGATCTGGATCAAATCATGCGGGAACAGAAGATCCCTCTGTTTGCCCTGGAGTCCCAGGATCCGGTAAAGGAGTTCGACTTCCTTGGCATTACCATTCAGTACGAGATGTGTTATACCAACATTCTCCAGATCCTGGATCTTTCCCGGATTCCGCTGCTCGCCAGTGAGAGAGGAGAGGAGGATCCCATCGTCATCGGAGGAGGCCCCTGTGCCTATAATCCGGAGCCGTTGGCAGATTTTTTTGATATGTTTTACATCGGTGAAGGAGAAACGCAGTACTATCAGCTTTTTGACCTCTACAAGGCATGTAAGAAAGAGGGGCTTACCAGAAAAGAGTTCCTGAGAAAGGCTGCCTGTACCATCCCAGGAATCTATGTGCCCGGCTTTTATGAGGTCTCCTACAAAGAGGATGGAACCATTGAAAGCTTCCATCCGGTGGAGGACTGCTTTCCAGCGACCATTGACAAGCAGATCGAGATGGATGTGACCGATACTTATTATCCCAAGGCGCCGGTCGTTCCATTTATCAAGGTGACCCAGGACCGGGTCGTTCTGGAGATCCAGCGAGGATGTATCCGGGGCTGCAGATTCTGTCAGGCGGGTATGCTCTACCGCCCGACCAGGGAGCGTTCCGTGGAGATGCTGAAAGCTTATGCCAAGGCAATGATCGAAAATACCGGTCATGAAGAGATCTCCTTAAGCTCCTTAAGTTCCAGCGACTATTCCCATCTGGGAGAGATCGTGAACTATCTGATCCAGGAATTCCATGGAAAAGGGGTCAATGTTTCCCTGCCTTCCCTGCGGATTGATGCCTTTTCTCTGGATGTCATGAGCAAGGTGCAGGATATCCGAAAGAGCAGCCTGACCTTTGCGCCGGAAGCCGGATCCCAGAGAATGCGGAATGTCATCAACAAGGGGCTCACCGAAGAGGACATCCTAACCGGAGCTTCGGAGGCGTTTGAAGGCGGCTGGAATAAGGTTAAGCTGTATTTTATGCTGGGGCTTCCGTCAGAGACCGAGGAGGATATCCGGGGAATCGCCTACTTAGCTGAGAAAATCGCCGAACGGTATTATGAGATTCCAAAGGAGCAGCGAAATGGAAAATGTCAGGTGACGGTAAGTACCTCCTTTTTCGTACCAAAGCCCTTCACTCCGTTCCAGTGGGCACCCATGAACACCCGGGATGAATTTCTTGGAAAGGCTTACATTGTAAACCACACCATCAAGGATCAGTTAAACAGAAAGAGCATCCGCTACCATTGGCATGAGGCGGACGTGACGCTCCTGGAAGGGCTCTTTGCCCGCGGTGACCGAAGGGTGGGGAAAACGATCCTGAAGGCTTACAAAATGGGAGCTCTCTATGACGCTTGGAGCGAAACCTTCCATTTTGATATTTGGCAGAAGGCAATGGAAGAGACGGGAGTGACCTTTGAATTTTACAATTTCCGCACCCGTCCCGTAGAGGAAATCCTGCCCTGGGATTTCATTCGGATCGGGGTGACCCGCTCCTTCCTGGAGAGGGAGTGGCAGCGTTCCAAAGAAGAACTCGTAACGCCCAACTGCAAGGAGTCCTGTTCCGGCTGCGGGGCAAGGACATATGGAGGAGGTGTCTGCTTTGAAGGTTAGAGTGAAATTTTCCAAGCATGGTGCGATGCGTTTCATTGGGCATCTGGATGTGATGCGTTATTTTCAGAAGGCGATCCGCCGGGCGGGACTTCCCATCGTATTTACGGAAGGATTCAGCCCCCATATGGTGATGTCCTTTGCTTCCCCGCTGGGCGTGGGGCTGGAAAGCGAGGGCGAATATATGGACATTGAGATTTCCAGCCCCGTCTCCACCGAGGAGGCTTTGGAAACATTGAACGCCGTTATGGTGGATGGAATCCGGGTGGTGGACTTTCGGAAAATCCCGGAGGAGAAAGCAAGCAATGCTATGGCTCTGGTGCAGGCGGCAGATTATCTGGTGAAATTCCGGGAAGGCTTGGAGCCTTCCTTTGACTGGCAGGCGAAACTGAAGGAATTCTTTACCCAGGATTCCATCCTGGTTTTGAAAAAAACAAAAAAGAGTGAGAAAGAGATGAATATCCGTCCCCTGATCTACGACTGGAAACTGCAGGATGATGCTTTGTTTCTCCGTCTTTCCTCGGGAAGCAGTGATAACTTAAAGCCGGAGCTTGTGATGGATGCGTTCTTTCAATATGCAGAAGCTGAAAATCCGCCGTTTTCCCTGCTGATCACCCGGCTGGATCTCTACACCAGGACAGAAAATGGGTTCTGCACGTTAGGGGAACTGGGGGAACACATTGGATAAGAAACTGATCATTGTAAGATATCAAGGCAGGATCCTGACAGCGCTAATGGAAAACGGAAGGGTAGCGGAGCTCCACTGTGACGAAGAGCAACGGAATTCCCTGCTGGGAAACATCTACATTGGCAAGGTCAAAAACATTGTTAAAAATATCAGAGCGGCATTCATCGAAATCGAAAACGGGATCCAGTGCTACTATTCCCTGTCCGACAATAAAGATCCTATTTATATTAAGAAGGGGAGTTCTAAGGATATGCAGGCAGGAGACGAGCTCCTGGTTCAGGTATGCCGGGAGAATTTGAAGTCCAAGCCCCCTGCGGTATCGTCCAACCTGAATTTTACCGGAAATTACCTGGTGCTGACCACAGGGAACAAATCCACCGGCATGTCCTCCAAGCTTACCCAGGAAGAGAAGAAACGGCTGAAGGAGTATCTTGCTCCCTATCTGGACAGCCGGTTCGGCTTTATCGTACGTACTAATGCCCGGGAGGTAGACCAGGAAACCTTCGTGGCAGAGGCAAGGCTTTTAAAGGAACTCTATGAGACGGTGATGCAGAAGGCAAAGTTCCGTACCTGTTTTTCCATCCTGCACAGGAATAATCCAACCACCTGGCTTTCCACCCTGCGGGATATCTACAAAGAAAACTTAAGCCAGATCCTCACAGACGACGAGACGCTCTATGAGAAAATCAAGGAATATCTGCACCAGTACCAGCGGGAGGATGAGGAAAAGCTGAACTTTTATCAGGATGACCTCCTGCCGCTGATGAAACTCTACAGCTTGGAAAGCGCTGTGGAAAATGCGCTGAAGGAACGGGTGTGGATGAAATCGGGAGCATATCTCGTCATTCAGCCCACGGAGGCGCTCACTGTCATCGATGTCAATACCGGCAAATACGACGGCCACAAGAAGCAGCAGGATACCTTCCTCAAGATCAATCTGGAGGCGGCAAGGGAAATCGCCGTACAAATACGCCTCCGGAACCTTTCCGGCATTATTGTCATCGATTTTATCAACATGGAGTCTGGGGAATACCGGAGACAGCTGATGGAAGAATTCGACCGGATCCTGAAGAAAGATCCCGTCAAGACCACCCTGGTGGATATGACGGCGCTGTCCCTTGTGGAGGTCACAAGGAAGAAGGTCCGCCGCCCGTTTTGGGAACAGATCCGTTCTCTCAAAAATTTGTGAGAAAACCGGTTGACGTAAGAAAAAAGTTATGCTATGATACTACAGTATGCCGCACAGAGAGGTTGAAGTTCCGAGCAGTCGGGCACCACATCTGGCGAGTAATGTTTATAGGAGGTGCCATATGTACGCAATTATTGCAACAGGTGGT
>DVFT01000187.1 GCA_018713105.1 Candidatus Limivivens merdigallinarum
TCTGGAAACACCCCTTCCATTTCTTCTGCCAGTTCATGGTCTCCTCGATACAAGTTATGGAACATCACCTGCTTTGTCTCTGTCCGTCGAATCTCCAGATATTTTGCAAAATTATAATTATGTGTTGCCACAAAAATCTGGACGCCGTTTTTTACAAGCTCCAGTAAAATTTCAGCAACCAACGGATATAATTCAGGATTCAGATTTGCTTCCGGTTCATCCCAGAGAAGCACGGTGCCTCTTTCCAACAGCCCATTGCGGATCAACTTCCAAAGCAATCCCAGCTTTCTCAACCCTTCCGCCTCCAGGGAAAAGTCTACCTTCCGCCCATTTTTCTTTAATACATAAAAAGAATCGTCCTCCATAATCACGGTACCATCAATCGCCTTGCTGATTTTCTCAAGAATCCCCTGCATAGAGGAAGGAATTTCACGTGTTTCAGGTAGAGACGCATTGACTATAATATCAATCTGCGTACCATCAAAAGGCATACTATATTTCTGATTCATCGCCAAAAATCCTTTGGAATGGGACAGCATTTCCGTTGTCGGAATAAAAATGGATTGAATATTTAATCCTAGCCATTCATCATAATGAAAAATCCCATTGTGAGAAAGACTGTCTTCAAAACTATGGGTGCCGTCTGATACTTTATAATAACAATAATCCTCTTTTCGGTCTGCATTTTTCAATGCTTCATTATCCTTGAGGCTGTTTGAGAAAAATTGCAGCAATTTCTTCGTTTTCCCTGGGTCATTCTGTGTAATAGACCATTGGGTCGCCGCATAAATCATTTTCAAAATGGTAGTCTTGCCCACGCCGTTTTCACCAAGCAAGACGTTGATTCCATCACCAAAGTTTAACTTAAATCCGTCTGATATGGTATCACCATTTTTTAGTGCAGCATTTTTGCAGACATCGTTATTTTTCCGCCATTGCCTTCTGAAAACCATCACATTTAATATTTCAATGGATTTGATCGCCATGGTTATCACCTCCAGAAATCACTTTTTATCTTCCTATTAGAAATATAGTTTATTACATTTCCCCCAGATTATCAATCGGATTTGTGTACATTTCACTTAAGACAAAAAGTACGCCTTGAGCTGCAACCTAAGGCGTACTTTTCAACGGTTCTTTCATTTTTTATTCTCTACGAATCTTTTTTCTCCACAATTCAAAAACTGCCTCCGAATCTGTCTGGGAATGTTCTTTCGCAATGCTGCAGATCTCCTGTACGAAAGAGCACTCTTCGCCTAAAAAATCAGCCACTGCTTCCTCTGTGACACCTCTTTGCATATTGTCCAGAATCAGCTGTATTACTTTGATTCGTTCTCCCTCTACCCTTCCTTCTTTTCTTCCATCTTCCTTCGCATCCTCCCTCTCCTGGCGGATATGCTTTTCCTCATCATACTCATAGATGCTCACTTTTTTCACCTCCGCTCTGTTCTTTCTCAAAAATTTTTCCAGAATGCCTTCTGAAATGCACTCATCAATCGCCTGTTCCACAGCTTCTTCCAGCTCCTGCTCCTGACTGTACTGCCGGATCCTGCTGACAAATCTATCTTATTTTATTTCTATCTTACTCCTCTTTTCTTCTCACCTACTCTTCTCCCGCATTACACAACACACCTGCAATATACTCTTCCATCCTCTTCTCCTCACTGCCTTATGCCCACCTCCATTCTCCGCTTCTTTCCCAAGCTTCCGCATCTCTATGTAATATGCCGCCGCCAGCGGCACGCACGCCCCCAGCCATGCCAGAGGATTGGAAAAACAAGCCCCTTCATATCCAAACAACCGGGTCAGCACCAGCGCGGTAAAAGCTCTCATGACCAGCTCCATGACACCTGCCACGGTAGGAATAAAGCTTTTCCCCAGTCCCTGCAGGGTAAAGCGGTAGATGTAAAGCAGCGCCAGCAGGGAATAGGCGCAGCCGTTGACTACCAGGTAGGTATAGGACTTGGAGAGGACCTCCGTCTCGCTGGGATCTACGAACAGTGTGGTAAGCTGCCTGCCGAACATAGCATTCATAAATCCCATCAGGATACTGAAGCCTACGGACAAAAGGATACACTGGTTGACACCTTTTTTGATCCGCCCGATCTCTCCTGCTCCGTAGTTCTGTGCCCCGTAGGTCGCCATCGCCATTCCGAAGGAGTTCACCGGCATGGTGGCGATCGTATCGATCTTCTGGGCTGCCGTGAAGGCTGCCACGGAAACGGCGCCCAGCCCGTTGAGGGCGAACTGGAGAATCAGGGAACCAATGGCGATGATGGACATCTGAAAGCCCATGGGGACTGCCACCTTTAAATGTTCCTTCAGGGCAAACAGGTTCGTCCTGAAATCGCTCCGCCTGATCTTAAGGATCGGAAGCTTTTTCCAGATATACCCGACACAGAGCAGAGCTGATACCAGCTGTGAAAAGACCGTCGCCACTCCTGCCCCTGCTACCCCCATGTTAAAGATCAGAATCAACGCATAATCCAACACCACATTCATGATGCAGGTAAGGATCAAAAAATACAAAGGCGTTTTGCTGTCTCCCAGGGCTCGGATCATATTGGACAGCAGATTGAACAGCATGATCGCCGGAATCCCGATAAAGACAACCACCAGATACGCATAGGCATCCTCTATGATCTCAGAGGGTGTCTGCAGAAGCTCCAGCATTCCACGGGCACCCGCCACCGCCACTGTCGTCAGAATGGCGGTCACCGCCAGGCTGATCATGATGCTCACCGCAAAGCTTTTTCTCACGCCTTCCTCGTTCCCGGAACCGAATTTCTGCGCTGCCAGGATGGACAGACCTGAGGTCATTCCGTTGATGAATCCCAGGATCAGGAACGTAATGCTTCCCGTACATCCTACTGCTGCAAGGGCGTTGACTCCGATCGTCCTTCCCACGATCAGGGCGTCCGCCATGCTGTAAAGCTGCTGGAACACATTTCCGATGATCAGCGGAATGGAAAACATAAAGATTAATTTCAGTGGGTTTCCGTGTGTCAAGGTTTTCATTTTTATTCTCCGCTCCTTTTGAAATGTACTTGAAATCTAAGCGCTTATTGACTATTATTATAGAAAAACCACCAAAATAAGAAATGTAGTTTCCTGTACAGAACATGGATTATGTTGGCTGATTCCAGCAAGGGGGGGGGAGGACGTATGTGCAATGACCGATATGAATTTACAGAACTTGATCTGAATCCCAGATTTCTCTATTCTTGTATTCTGGAGCGGGGAGAGGAGGAACGGCTGTACCAGGCACACGATTTTGTGGAGCTCGCTGTCATCCTGGGTGGCAGCGGGAATTTCCTTCTGAATGGGGAAACAATTCCCGTGCGGGAGGGGGATCTGATCCTGATCAATCCGGGTACCTATCACAAGAGCCTCCTGGTATCCACTCCCAAGCAGAAAGCCATAGAGGGTTATCTCGCCTTTACGGATGTACAATACCGGGACTGCCCGAAAAACAGCCTTCCGCTTTTTTCCGGAAATGAGCGGATTTTCCACATGCCTGAGAGCATGAAAAAGGAGATCTTACGCCTCTTAAAATCCATGGATCAGGAGGTCCGCACTCCGCACCTCGGTCAGTATTCCATGCTGAAGGCTTACCTGATCCAGCTCCTCTGTCTCATTGCCAGGGAGAATATGCAGAAGGAGGAGGCGAAGGAGCCTCTGGGACGTTTCACCTTCCGTTCTCCCAATAAGAAATACGCCGTCCGGCAGATCGAACAATACCTTCAGGAGCATTACCAAGAAAAGATCTCCCTGGAGCAGATTGCCTCCAATATGTATTTGAGCTCTTTCTATATCTCCAAGATTTTCAAGAGTGAGACCGGGGATTCTCCCATCAACTATCTGATCGGCATCCGGATGGAAAAGGCCAAGGAGATTCTCTCAGAGCACCCGGATGCCTCCCTTCAGGAGGTTGCCGCCCAGGTAGGATACGACGATGTGTACCATTTCAGCAAGCTGTTTAAGAAATATTACGGGATCTCGCCGGGGTATTATAAAACACAGAAAGGCACCTTGTAACGTTCCCGCCATTCAAAAAAGGCTTTTCACAAGGAAAAGCCTTTTTTAGGATTCCACCCCATTCTTCTGACAAATATCCGCAAGACAGCACTTCTCACAATGGGGCTTTGTCCTGGCTGTACAGACATCCCGTCCGTGATAGACCAGCCGGTGGCAAAAGTCGCTGCCTTCTTTAGGCGGGATGATCTTCCACAATGCCATCTCTACCTTTTTCGGATCCTTGATCCCATCCACCAGCCCGATCCGGTTGACCAGGCGGATGCAGTGGGTATCCGTGACGATCGCCGGCTCCCCGAACACGTCTCCCATGATCAGGTTGGCGCTCTTTCTGCCCACCCCGGGGAGTTTCAGGAGGGCGTTGAAATCCTTCGGAACCTTTCCTCCGTATTCTTCCTTCAGGATTTTCATACAGGCGCTGATATCCCTCGCCTTGCTTTTGCCAAGGCCGCAGGGTCTCACAATGCGCTCAATATCCTCCACGTCGGCATCTGCCAGCGCGTCCACATCCGGATACTTGGCGTACAGATCCTCCACCACCACATTCACTCTGGCGTCTGTGCACTGCGCCGCAAGCCGGACACTGACCAGCAGCTTCCATGCCTGGTCATAGTCCAGAGTACATCCCGCATCCGGATATTCTTTTTTCAATCGTTCTATGACTTCCAATGCCAGTTTTTCTTTTGTCATGGCGCCCTCCTTTTATTGCCCTGTCCACATTTTAAGCTTCCCCGGTGAAATGATCCAAAGCGTAGATGGCTGCTCCCACAGCTCCCACGATCTCAGGCTCCTCGCAAATGTACAGCTTGGAATGGATCTTCTCCTCCACGCATTTTACCACACCCGGATTTTTTGCCACGCCGCCGGTCATCATGAAGGTTTCCTTAAGCCCCACTCTTTTGAGCAGCGAGAATGCCTTGTTGGAAATGGCATTGCAGACGCCGTGGGCGATGTCGGCTTTTTCCTTATTGTTGGCAATGAGGGAGATCACCTCTGACTCTGCGAATACCGAGCACATGCTGGTAATCTCGATATGCTCCTTGGATTCCAGGGCAATCCTGCCAAGCTCCCCGATCTCCACCTCCAGAGTGCGGGCGATCATCTCCAGGAAACGGCCGGTGCCGGCGGCGCATTTATCGTTCATCACAAAGTCTGTGACTTCTCCCTTTTCGTTCAAATGGATCGCCTTGCTGTCCTGACCTCCAATATCCAGAATGGTCCGCACCTGGTTGTTGAAATAATGAGCACCTCTTCCATGGCAGCTGATCTCCGTCACGTTCTCATCTGCATAAGGGATGCTGACACGGCCGTAGCCGGTGGAGACGATACGGGACAAATCCTCTCTCTTTAATCCCGCGTCCGAAAGAATCTCCTTTAAAATCCGTTCCGCGCTCTCTCCGGATTTTGCCCCGGTCCGGATGACCTTGCTGGCAATGAGGTTCCGATCCTGATCCATGATCACTGCATTGGTTGATGTAGAACCGCTGTCCACTCCTAAAACGTACACCTTTCCATTCCTCCTGATCGCTTTGTCTTTGTTCTTGTCTTCCTTTCCCAGAGATTCCAGGAACGCTTCCATCCGGGTCAGGATCTGCCCGTAGCTCTGCTTCGTGTAATCCGTCTCCAGAAGGAGCATTGGCTTTTTCTCAATGCCCTTCAGCCAGGAATACTCATAAGAATAATTGTCGCAGAACTGTACCGTATGGTAGATAATGCCGTCCACGCTGTCCGCAAATTTTCGGATCAGGGCATCCCGGTTCGCCGTATCCGTCATCCTCATACACGGGAACTGGTTCAAAAGTCCCCGGCTCAAGATCCGAAGGATCGGTTCCTCCGTCATCTCAAACTGGTGCCGGATTCCGGTACAGGTCAGGTTAAAAGCGGTATTCACACCCTTGTTCTCCAGCACCTCCAGGATCGTCTCGTTTGCCCTCGCCCCCAGGATTCCGATGTTGATGGCTCCTTTTTGGAGGTTCAGCTTGGGAGACGCCTTTGCCTTTTCCATATAAGCCCTAAGCTTTTCTTCGTCCAGCATTTTACCGGAAAACTCCTGGTAAGCCAGGACAAGCTTCTGAATCCGCTTCTCATAGAGCTCCACTGCCGCTTCCCCGGAAATTCTCGGCGTATCCAAAAGATAGATAAACTTGTCCGGGAATTCCTTTTTCAGCACATCGTAAAGCCTTCGGATGCTGTCACAGCAGGTAGTAAGGAGCACGCCTTCATATTCCCCGCCGCTTAGCTCCTCCAGCACTCCCTTGGCAAAGCTGCAGATATTGGGATGCATTTTCATATCCGCCTGGTTAAAATTGGTGACCGACGGTTCGATCCGTTTGACCTCTGTTCCCATACATTCCAGAATTTCCACAGGGGCGTATTTGCAGATATATCCGATCATTCTTCCTCTCCCTCCAGCATTTCCAGGAACGCTTCCAGCCTGGTTTTGATCTGTCCGTCGTGGTTGTTCCTCTTGTCGATGCCGTCTCCGTCCAGGATCAGCATGGGAATCCCTTCCTCCTTCATCGCCTCTTTCAGAAGCACGCTTCCGCCGGACGCCTGCTTGCAGCCCCAGTGGCAAAAATGGATGACCGCATCGGGATGCAGCTCCTGCGCCAGGCGCTGAAGCCACTTTGCCTTATTCTGATAAGAACCATTGTACACATTGTGGATGATCTTTCTTGCCATGGAATGGAAGGGGTGCTCCTCATCCATGCGTTCCATGGAATCCAGCACGATATCACTGGGGATCAGCTGATACTTTCCGCTGGAATTAAAATAAGCTTTGAGGGTATCCTGATAGAATGGCAGCAGGTGAACCCACAGGATCTTTTTTCCCTGAAATTTAGGATACTGCTTGATATCCTCCACCATGAAACGTACCTGATCCCGGAATTCTTCCGTTCCGATCAGAAGGTGGACACCCATCATCAGATACAGGTGGCTGATCAGCTCTGCCGGATAGAGCCTCTCTTTCAGCAGATCAAAAAATTCGATCAGAGCTTCCCTGGTCTCATTTTCCGTCCGAAGGATTGTTCGCAGCTTCTCCTCCCGGAAGGGCTTGCCGGTATGTTTTTCCAGCTGAAGCGCCAGCTCTTTGATCTGGTGTGCCAGATAGTTCACAGAGTCCTCATCATCCTCATAAGGAATATCCAAAAGGGTAAAGGGAACGCCCTGCTTTTTGTCCAGATAGCGGAAGGTATTCAGATTTCCGTCGCAGGACAGGGAAGTGGTCACCCCGTAAAACGGAGTGTTCAAAACGCCGCTCTCCACGGCTCCCAGAAAGGTCTTGTGATACGAGCAGAGGGTGGGGGCAATGCCCAGGTCCTGGGCGTAATCGATGAAATGATCTTCCAGATGATATCCTGTCATATAGCAGGAAAGACATTCCACCGACAGGGTCTTTAGTCCGAAACATTCCATGATTTCCGCCGGTGCAAATATATTTCCCCAGACGTAGGAGTCCTCCTTGGCCAGGGCATCTGCTACCAGGGACATCATCATTGCCTCCAGTCTCTGATATCCCTTGGCGATCTCCCTCCTTGGCAGCAGGCGGGTCTTCAGCTTATTGGCTTTGAAGCCGAACACTACCTTCCCGAAACTTTTTTCAGGACGCTCGATGGCTTCTTTCTTTACATAATTGATATAAGAATCTACAACAGACATCGTTTCCACTCCTTACTGCTTCCTTGCCATAGTTGTTTCCAGGTATCTTTCCATTTCTTCCCGGATCTGTGCAAACTGCTCCCGGGTCTTCGGATTGTCGGACGCAAAATGGAGGAGCCGGTTCAGATACCCCTGCTCCTTCACAATCTTTAAGCTTTCCGGATAGACCAGCTCATAGGTCAGGGAAATGTGCCCGACCACATGGTCCACCGGCGTTTTTTTCAACGAACGCAGGATGCAGTGATGCTCGAAAAACGCATCCATGACCGCTTCCGTCACCTGGGAGTTCCGCAAAGCCTCCGTGGTGGTGTTATAGATTTCCTCCAGCGGAATCTCTACATTGACTTTCAGGATATCGATCTTGTCCGCATCCCGCAGGATAGCGCAAAGCTTCCTGGTTCTCCCATCCAGCCCTTCCGGTATCCGGTAAGCGCTGTGGACACGCACGGCTGTCTCGATGAGGGAATCCTCCCTGTCGTCCGAAAGGAACTTCCGTATCATTCCTTCCCTGAACAGGATGTCTCCCCCCAGCGCCGCATGATCGACGGATTCGGCATCCATAAAGGTGCCAAAACGCCGAAGCTGCTCAAAGCGTCCGATATCGTGCAGCATGCCGGTCAGCCAGGCAAGATCAGCCTCCTCACGAAGCCCTGCAGACAGGGCAATCCTCTCACAGAGTTCCGCCACACGGTAGGTATGGTCGATCTTCAGCCTGACCTTTTCATCTGTGGAATCATAATGATCCGTATAGATTCGAAAGACTTCTTTTACATGTTCCCGATTCATCTGAATGCTCATAAACGTAATCCTTCTATAAAAAATCATAGTGATTAGGGTTCCGCCCTCCATCATACACCAATTTTTCGATTCTTGGAAGGATTTCTTTTGAAAAACGTTTACCCGAGCTTCTTTGCCCTGCGTCCCGGGCAGTCCAGGCGCTCACAGTATTGGCAGTCCTCGTAATGGGTCTGCGCGGAAAAGAAAATGCCGGAACCTGACTTTCTCGGAATCATCAGATAGGAATCCGTAAGCCGAACGCCAATCTCCCCTGCCACATCGCCCAGCAGCCCAAACACAGCTTCCTGCTCCTTGAGCGGCCACTCCGGCAGGGAACCCGGGCTCATAAAGGAAAGATCCCCTGCCGGAAAATATTTACTTTTCACGGTTTCCCGCAGTACCTTCCGGATTTCCATGAGACTGCGCAACATGATCCCGTCTGCCCAGTACGCTTCCAATGGATCTGTGATCCGTTCTGCCCACTGCTCCAGCTCCGTACCGCAGGTCGCCACATAGGGCACGATCCGGTTGACCTTGTCCACGTTCCTTCGCACCCGCTCAGAGGTCAGCCTGATGCCGTCAGCCACAATGTAATCCTCTCCTTTTTCTTCAATGGGCGCCATCCCGTAAATCGCCTTGGGACGCGCCAGTTTCCCTGCTTCTGTCAGCATGTCCTGCAGGGTTTCCTGATCCTCTTCCTCCAGTTCCAGTTTCATGGATTTCAAAAAATCCTCCAGGCTGATCTCAATGCCTGGTAATTCCAATCGCTCTGTCTTCATAGATCGATCCCCCAATCGTTTTTGTTTTCTATAGTATAAAGAAAACAAACGCTGTTTTCAAGCAGGCTCTCCTATTTTTTCGTGATCTTTGTTATAATAACCATAGACTTTCATGTTCTTTTCATGAAACAACGATATCATAGATTTTACAGAAATCCTATGGGACTTATATGGAGGAAACCGTTATGCGAATTTTAATTGCCGAAGATGAGCCCAACCTTCGGGCTGTCGTAAAGAAAACTCTGGAAAAAAATCACTATTCCGTGGATGCCTGCGTGGACGGTGAGGAGGCGCTTTATTATCTGTCCCTCGCCGACTACGACGCTGTGATCCTGGACATCATGATGCCGAAGACGGACGGGCTGACCGTCCTGAAACAACTTCGTCAATCCGGCAAAAATACTCCCGTCCTGCTGCTCACCGCCCGGGACAGCGTGGAGGACCGGGTGAAGGGGCTGGATTCCGGCGCAGATGATTACCTGATCAAGCCCTTCGCCATGGACGAGCTTTTGGCAAGGCTTCGGGTCATGCTCCGCCGTGAGGCAAACAGCACCGACCACAGCTACCATATCGCCGACCTGACTGTGGACTGCAATTCCCACAGGGTCTGCCGGGGCAATGTGGAGATCACGTTGTCCTCCAAAGAATTCTCCATCCTGGAATATCTCATCCGGAACCAGGGAATCGTCTTAAGCCGTGAGAAGATTGAGCAGAATATCTGGAATTTTGACTACATGGGCGGTTCCAACGTGGTGGATGTCTATATCCGGTATCTCCGCAAAAAGATCGATGAACACTTTGAACCCAAGCTCATCCACACCGTCCGCGGAGTGGGCTATGTCTTAAAGGAATGAACTTATGAAAACAATGACCATTAAGCTTCGAATTACGATCTGGTATACGATCTTTCTCACCCTTCTGGTGGCGTTGGTGCTCCTCCTCCTCTATCAGATCAGTGAGACCCAGCTCCTTTCCGGCACGCAAATGCGCCTTCAAACCGCCGTTCTCCAGAGCTTTGACCTGGTGGAATACGAGGAAGGCAGGCTGGATTTTGACAGTGATCTCACCGATTATCAGGATGAAGGGATCTATCTTATTTTCTACGGACCAAATGGGGAATACCTCTACGGGCGTACCCCTTCCAGCTTTTCCGGGGAAGATTACCTGACCATGGATGAATTGAGGGAAGTAGGCTCCGGTTCTTCCCGGTGGTATGTATATGATTACTGCCAGACAATCCCAGGCTATGGCAATCTATGGGCAAGAGGTGTCGCAAGCCAGACCGATGGAGAGTCTGTCCTGCACAATCTCCTTAAGATCGCTCTTCTGCTCCTTCCTTTCCTGGTTCTCTGCATTGCCTTCGGTGGATACCGGATCACCCGCCGCGCCCTGTCTCCCCTGTCTGATATGACGGAGACTGCCCGGCGGATCAGCAACGGCAAGGATCTGTCCCAGCGTATCAAACTCGGTCCCGGCAAGGACGAGGTCCATGTCCTGGCGAGCACCTTTGACCAGATGATGGACAAGCTTGAAACCTCCTTCGAGAACGAGCGGCAGTTTACCTCCGACGTCTCCCACGAGCTCCGCACCCCAGTCTCCGTCATCCTCTCCCAGTGCGAATACGCTTCCCACCCGGAAGCTACGGAGGAAGAAAAGTCGGATGCCCTGCATACCATAGAACGACAGTCCAGAAAGATGGCGACCTTGATCTCCCAGCTTCTCACCCTTTCGCGGGCTGATGCCGGACGTGCCAAGCTTCATATGGAGCTTTTGAATGTAAGCGACTTAGCTGAAATCACCGTGGAGGAGCAGCGGGATTTTGCAGCCTCAAGAAACATTACCCTTTCCTCCTGGATCCAGCCCGATATCCTGATGCGCGCCGATGAGACTATGATGATGCGCCTTTTCATCAATCTTCTCACCAACGCCATCACTTACGGAAAAGAGGGAGGGCATGTCCTTTTGGAGCTTTCTTCTTCAGAGGAACAGATTGAAGGTTCTGTTTCCGATGACGGAATCGGTATCCCTCCGGAGCATCTGGACAAAATCTGGAACCGGTTCTACCAGGTGGATACCTCCCGGACCAGCCGCGAGGACGGCAGCTCCGGTCTGGGTCTTGCCATGGTAAAATGGATTGTGGAAGCACATGGGGGAACCATCACCGTGGAAAGCAAAGAAGGTACCGGCAGCCGTTTTCAGTTCTGTTTTCCGAAACGTGAGATTCTTTAAAAAATATTACCTTTAATTTTGCTTTAATCTTACAGGGGTATCCTATCTTCAACAAAAGAAAAATAAAAAGAAAAGATCCAATAGAAATAGGAGGGAATGAACATGAAAAAGAAAACTTATCTCGTACCCGCAGCCTCCGCTGCATTGACGATCACTTTATTCGGTGTGACTGCTTTTGCCACCGCAGTCCCCAAGGACCCGGGGCTTCAGGGAGGCACCGAAGCTTCCACAGAAGCCGTCTCCGAAACCGCACCGGCTGCTTCCTCCGGTAACGCGGGCGCAGATCTCGCCATTGACCAGCCTGACGTCCTCGCCCCTATTACCTCCCAGGAAGAAGCAAAAGCCCTGGCTCTCGAATATGCAGAGCTTACCGACGAAGATGTCACCTTCATCAAAAGCGAAAAGGATTCCGACGACGGGCTTACCATCTATGAAGTAGATTTCCAGTATGGCAACCTGGACTGCAGCTATGATCTTAACGCCGACACTGGAGAAGTTCTGAAATTCAGCTACGATGTCATCGACAAAAGCCTTTTAACCGCTCTTGAGACAGGTCCGGTCAGCCAAGAAGATGCTGAGACAATCGCCCTTAGCCAGGTGGATGGCGCTTCTGCCGAGGATCTGCGGATCTGGACGGATGATTCCTATGATGACAATTACGACGATGATTATGAGGATCGTTACGATGACGATTATGATGACTGGCACCACGATGATGACCATCATGACAATGATGACGGAAGCTACAAAGGCAGCCAGAATGCCAGCGGACGTATTTCCTACGAAGGGACGATCATTTATAATCAGATCGAATACGATTTTGAGATTGATGCGGCAAGCGGAGAGATCACCGATTGGTCGGTGGAAGCTGCACGTTCTTAAGAGACCGAAATGATTTCACAATTTCAGAAAGGAGAATTACTATGAAAAACAACAAATTATTGCTTTCCATCACCGCTGCTGCCCTTGCAGCGTCCCTCTTGGGCGCCGGAGCTTCTGCTACCGCTATCCCGAAAACCCAGAAGATCCAGGAGACAGAGGCAAAGGAATCTTCCTCAGCTGTTTCCGCAGAGAAGACCGAAGCTTCCACGGAAGCCTTGCCTGGCAAAGGTGACAGCATTGCCATCGACCAGCCTGAGGATCTATCTCCCATCTCTTCCGCTGAGGAAGCTGAATCCCTGGCTTTGGAATACGCAGAGCTTACCTCCGAAGATGTCACCCAACTGCGCAGTGAAATGGATCAGGATGACGGGCGCACAGAATATGAGGTGGAATTCAACTATGGAAACCTGGAATGCAGCTATGAATTGAACGGCGAGACCGGGGAAGTCCTGAAATTCAGCTATGAAGTGATTGACAAGAGCCTTCTTAGCGACCTGCCTGATGGTCCTATCACACTGGAGGAAGCCAGTGAATTAGCCCTTTCCCAGGTGGACAATGCCGCCGAATCGGATATCCGCCTGGAGGAAGACCAGGATGACGGGCGTACCGTATATGAGGGCAAAATCATTTTCGACAACGTCCAGTATGAATTCGAGATCGATGCAGCCAGCGGCGAGATCACGGACTGGTCGGCAGAATCTGTATTCTCCTGACTTTTCAGCAATCGGCAACGCCCTGGTTCCGTTCTACAACCAGATGGGTAAGAACTCCGAGATCTACACGCAGATATCTAAAAAACCGGAGGACTTTTTGAAACCTGAAGAGAAATTGCTGTAAATTCCCAGTGAAATATATTGAATAATATGCAGCTAGCGGGTGTAATAAAATCAACATGAAAGTTGTGAATTATTATACGAGGAGGAATTAATATGCCAAACATCAAACCTATTTCAGATCTGAGAAATTATACAGCGGTCATCAATGAGGTCGGCTATGGAAACAGGGTATATTTAACCCGCAATGGTCATGGACAGTGCGCCATTATAGATATGAAGGAACTGGATGAACTGGATAAGCAGAAAGCCCTTTATCAGCTTATGAGCAAATTGAATGAGGCGGAAATCTCTATCCGTGAGGAAGGGACAGTATCCGCAGACAATCTGGAGGCTGAATTGGGGGTACAGTGATGAAAAAAGTTGAATATTCCCAAGTTGTCAGACGTAAGTTGAAAGCATTGAAACTGCGTCTGACTGCTGAGTTTATCGCGGAAACAGCGGCAAAAGCATTGAAAAGGACAGGATTATTATCGTTGAAATATTTGACGAGAGGGAAGATTTTATGTATAAGTTGTTGGGTATTAGTTCTATATATCCCAGGAATCCATTGATTATTGGGATGAATAAATCATAACAGCTTAACGTATATTACTTGCAATGCATGGGCGGACGCCAGAAATAAACAGCATATTGAACAGGATAGAAGAGCGTGTGGAACATGGAATTGTTTCATACGCTCTTCTGCCCGGCACACCCCCAAAAGCTCACAACTTAGGCACATCCCTTTCTTGTCAGTCACTGTCTGGAAGAAATTTCACCCTCACCATGATATTCCTCACAAACGCACCTTCTGGAAGCTCCAGATCTTCCTCATCGGACTGATGGGGAAAATTGCACTCCTCATCTTCCAGTTCCGCCACGACCCAGTTGTACATGGCATCGGAAGCATTGTCCAGGGCATCCTCCAGATCGCCGCCTTCCGTCTCACAGCAAGCCAGATCCGGGAAATACACCGCAAATCCTTTTCCGTCTTCTTTCGGGGTAAACACCGCAGGATATACAAATGTCATAATAATAAACTCTCCTTTTCACCACCTGATTGTACTTCTCTTAGACTATACCACAAAATTCCCAGGGAATACATCCTTTTTTCTTTTTTTACAAATCCCCTTTTCTTTCCCTGCCTCCTGTGATATATTATAGCAATCCAAAGAAATATCGCATCAAATCCGGTGCATCCTTGGGACGAGTTTGAACCGTTACATTTTGAGGTGTATTTATGAAATCAACAGAAAAAGATATGACAACCGGAGCTTCAGGACGCCAGATCCTGCTTTTTGCCCTGCCCCTGATGGTGGGAAATATCTTTCAGCAGGCGTATACCTTGGTGGATACCGCCGTGGTGGGACAGGTGGTTGGAGTCAATGCGCTGGCGGCTTTGGGTTCCGCAGACTGGTTTAACTGGATGAGCGTAGCAGTCTGTTCGGGTCTGACCCAGGGTTTTTCCATCCTGATCTCCCAGCAGTACGGCGCCCGGGATGAAAAAGAGCTGAAGCGTTCCCTCAGTGTTTCCCTAATGCTCTCCTTCCTTTCCGCCCTGGTGATCACAGCTCTCTTTCTCTCCCTTTCCCGCCCGGTTCTGGAACTGATGGGTACCAGGGAAGAGATCATAGGGGATGCCCTGCTTTACGTCCGCATCATGTTCTCCGGCATTCCCATCGTCATGACCTACAACTGGCTTTCCAGCGTCCTGAGAGCTGTCGGGGACGGACGTACTCCGCTGATCGCCATGGGGATCGCCTCTGTGGTGAACATCGTGCTGGACATCCTCTTCGTTGCCGGCTTTGGATGGGGAATTCCAGGAGCTGCCGCTGCAACCCTCATTGCCCAGCTGATCTCCTGCATCTTCTGTGCCAACCACATCCGGAAGACACCCACCCTGCGATTCTCCAGAGCTGATTTCAAGCCCAGCGCCGCTTTCATCGGAACACTTTTCCGCCTTGGAAGCCCCGTTGCCTTCCAGAATATCATCATCAGCATCGGCGGCATGATCCTCCAATCCATTGTCAACGGCTTCGGCGTTGTCTTTGTGGCGGGCTTCACCGCTGCCAATAAACTGTACGGGCTTTTGGAAATCGCTGCCATCTCCTTCGGCTTCTCCGTCTCCACCTACACCGGTCAGAACCTGGGCGCCAGAAAATACAAACGGATCCAAAAAGGCGTCCGGGAAGGCGCTGCCATGGCAGTCCTCACCTCCCTGGTAATCAGCGCGTTTATGTTTCTTTTCGGAGGCATCCTCGTAGGGCTTTTTGTAGACAAGACAAGCCCGGATGCCCAGCAGGTAACCACCTATGGACGCCACTTCCTCAACGTGATGGCTTCCTTTCTCTACATTCTCTACGGTCTGCATATCTACCGTTCGGCGCTGCAGGGAATGGGAAACACCTTCATCCCCTTGCTGT
Organism: Candidatus Limivivens merdigallinarum; assembly: GCA_018713105.1. GTDB lineage: Bacteria > Bacillota > Clostridia > Lachnospirales > Lachnospiraceae > Limivivens > Limivivens merdigallinarum. The sequence continues at coordinate 15,601 of DVFT01000187.1, forward strand.
CCGGCTTTGTCGAGCTGGCAATGCGGATCCTCGCCGCTTTGATCCTGCCGCATTTCATCGGCGAGTACGGCGTCTATGCCGCAGAAGTGACCGCCTGGACCGGAGCATTCCTACTGCTCTATCTCTGGTATCGGAAAGATTTGAAAAAACTGCTTTTGCGAGAGAGCTCTGAATGAAGGCAATGTCATTTAGATAATGACTGAAAATAAAGAGAACTGACTATCACGAAAAGAATAGCCAGTTCTTTCTCTTTCCTTAAATATAAATTTCTGTATAGCAATAAAACAGATATTTCCATCTG
>DVFT01000188.1 GCA_018713105.1 Candidatus Limivivens merdigallinarum
GGATACTGTAAAGGGCCGGACGGTGGTCTTTCAGATAGACACGGCGCATCCGGCCATATTTGCAGATGTGGTACTCCCTTGTGTCTGACAATACGAGATTGGGAATCAGATAATCCCCATATTGGGTGTAGGTCAGTTTCATAACGGCCTCCTTTGTGGGAATGTGTGGAGTTGACAGTTACGGTCAGGTGCAGGGCATCCCTCCTTCATCACAACTGTCTTTTCATTCGCCACAAATGAGCCGCAGTCATGATGTAATTTTCGGTGGTGTAATCCACCCTTTATAAATTACATCATGTTGATCAGTTCCGTTGCTCCGTTGGGGCCGCCGCCTGTAAGTACGAAGACGATATCAAAGGCTTTCAGTTCCTGTGAAAGCGCCAGCAGAAGGTTGATGATCAGAGAAGGAAGCATATGGGGCAGCGTGATATAAAACAGGCTCTGTCTCTTGTTTGCGCCGTCCACGGCTGCTGCTTCATAGTAACTCTTGTCGATCAGCTGCAAACCGGCCAGATAAATAACCATATTAAAACCTACCTGACGCCAGATTTCCACGAACATCGTGGTAGGCAGCGCCGTATCCTTGGTGGTCAGCCAGGCTTTGGTAACGTTCTCCATGCCCAGAGCCATCAAAAGCTGATTTGCGAACCCATTCTCCATAAAGATGGAGCCAAAGATCAAACCGATGATCAGCGGTGAAAGCATAGCTGGAAGGAAGAACACAGCTCTTAAAATATTTCTCGTTTTCAGCCCTTCGTTCAGTCCCAAAGCCAGCAGGAAACCGATGACATTTTTAAACACCGTGGTAACCAGCGCAAAGAGAATGGTCCTGCCGATTACCGCCAAAAGCTCTTTATTTTGGAAAATTTCCACATAATTGTCCCAGCCTACGAATTTTGCCACTTCCGAGGTCATCCTGATCGCGTTCCAGTTGGTAAATGAATAAACGAAATTCAGGATCACCGGTACGATGAACAGAAGCGTATATATGATTACGGCAGGCAGCGCAAAATATGTTTTATAGATTTTTTTGTTATACATCCGTAATTCCTCCTAAAAGAAAATGGAGTGAAATATCGAAATATCTCACTCCAATTTTTTTTATCCAAAGCTTATTCTGCTGCCGTATCAAACATTACCGCACGATAATCGTCTACGTTGGCTGCAAACTCCTCAGGAGAGAGACTTCCGTCTGCCATACCCTGCAGGTACTGATATACGTCCGGATCCCAGTACAGAACATCTTTGATAAACATAGTAACCGAATCTTCCGCTGTCCTTGCCAGAATATCCTCTGTAGCGGAAGTAGCGTGTACGCTTTCCACATCCTTGAAGGAAGCGCTTACCAGGTCTGTTCTTGCAGCATAGTAGGTTTCCAGATTTTCATCCTCTGCCAGGAAGTTCAGCAGCTGCTTGCAGGCGTCAATGTTTTTGCTGTTCTTGTTGATAAACTTGGAAATTCCGCCGCCGTTGTCAACAGCCGTCTGGTTGTCCAGAAGCGGGCACGGGAACATTCCGAACTCATCGGTAGCGCCGTTTGCTTCCAGCTCAGCAACATATGCGGAGTAAGTGAACATCATAACGGTTTCTCTGTTCTGCAGAGAGGTGTAGCTTCCCATCCAGTCCTCAGCCTGTCCGTCGTTGGTAAAGTATTTCGGCTCGTCGCCGTCCTTGGTGGACAGAAGCTGCTGGATCTGAGCCAGACCGTCTGTAAACGCAGTCATATCGCCAAATTTGTTATCTTTGCTCTCATTTAAAGTTTCCACGAAGTCCGGATTCTCTGCATACAGAGCCGGAGTCAGCGCGTATACCCAGGACTGAGTATGCCAGGTCCCGTTGATTCCTTCATAGAGAGGAGTTACGCCCAGTTCTTTGATCTGATCGCAAAGTGCGATAAACTCATCCCAGGTGGTGGGAACCTCCAGATTGTTCTCCTCAAAGAAGGTTTTGTTATAGAGAACGCCTTCGTAATCAATGCCCCAAGTACTGAATCCGTAGAGCGAACCGTCATGGCTGTTCGCCTCTACTGCCCAGTCCTCCATGTTTTCCACCCATGGCTCATCGGAAAGATCCACTGCCACATCGGTAATACCATCGGATACCATCGGATACCATCTGGCTGCCTGCGGTATACATAAACATATCCACCGCGTCGCTTCCGCCTGACAGCGTGGTTCCAAGAAGAGTCGTATACTCATTATCCGGGGACAGCGTTACCTTAACCTTGATGCCTGTCTCTTCCTCAAATTTGTCAAAAAGCTCATTGTCCACATCCTTGATCCAGTTCTGGGACGCCATCAGGGTGATCTCCTGATTTTCAGACGCTTCCACATTCAGCGCACCTGCGCCTGCTCCCAGGGTTCCTGCTGCCATCGCCATAGTCATCATCACTGACAAGATTCTCTTTCTTTTCATGCTTCTCCTCCTTTTTTCTCCTTTCGGATCGTTCCGTGTTTCTTTGGTAATTCTCATTATACTCGGAATTTTTGTTTTTCAAAGGCACAAACATGACTTGTGGGGGTGCATTTTTTATACTATTGAAAATAGGGGCAAAAATCAAACAGTCCTCTCCCAGGTTCGGAATACCTCTTCCACGTTTTCCGGCTTCGCTCCCGGCCCAAACTCGCATTGTGCGATAGCGCCCCCGTTTTTCCAAAAAGCTTCTCTTAATCTTTCTACCGCATTCCGAATCTCCTCCAAAGACCCATGAGGAAGCAGATGCTGGCGGTCTATTTCTCCCCAAAACGTAATCTGCCCGGCAAATGCTTTCAGCTTCTCCGGCCCCATACAAAAGACCTGGCAATTCAAAGCATCCACACCGATTTCAATTAAATCAGGCAGAAAAGGAAGAATATACCCATCAGAATGCATAAAAATTTTCTTATGATATTTTCTCGCAATCGCAGTATAATCCTGATACATGGGTTTAAAGAGACTTCTCCACGTCTTTGCGTCGATCAGCATACTGTTCTGAGCTCCCCAATCGTCCATAAATTTGATTGCGTCCACATCCGTCTTTGCCCATTGTTCCAGCATTTCACAATAAAAATCATGAAGCCTGCCCATAAACCGCAGCATTCCCTTTGGGCGATAGATCAGATCTGCATAGAAATCTTCGGTTCCTCTCAAGAATTGGAGCCGCTCAAAAGGCCGGGGACTTAAAGCCGACAGAACAAATCCACCGCAAAGGGATCTCCTTGGACAAGCGGCTCCTCTCTGTAAGCTTCCGGCGCCCCTGCAATATCGTCCGGATATTTCTTCTGAAGCTCCTCCAAAAATTCTGGATACTGCAGCTCGGCCCATTTCAGCAGCCATTTATGTCTTGGGACTTTTCCTGTGGTGTTGTTAAATTCCAGTGTCTGTTTTACTAATTCTCTTGACTTCATCATTGACCTCCATTCTCCGGGATATCGCCCTATATTGTAATAATATTTATGGTATCAATCCCATAATAGCAGGTCAATTTTATTTAATTTTTTTACTTTTTCATAATTAAGCAGAATTTTTGGGGCATTTTCACAAATATTTCTTACCATAAAAGTTCAGTAGCGGGTGCGACTCCTATGAGCCGCACCCGCCACTAACTAGATTTCAGTATTTTTCTTTTGTTTCTTTTCTATCACATTGCGGATCGTGTCTTCGTCCGTTTCCAACTCCTCCGCTATTTCCGGGATACGCTTCCCTTTCGCCAGCTTCTTTTGAATCAGAGAAAAAAGCAAACCTTCCTCTCCAGCTATTCTGCCTTCCTCAAAATGCTGCTCCCTTTCCATCCTCATATGCTTTTCCTGGTCGTATTCAAAGATACTCATATACTTCGCCTCCGCACGGTTTTTCAGAAGGAACTCTCTTAAGATTCCCTCCTGAATGCATTCTGTGATTGCCCGTTCCACGGCTTCCTCCAGCGGCATCTCGTGACTATATCTTCGAATCCTATCTGTATATTCCGTATAATCCTTCAAGGTACTGCAGGCTTCCATAAGCTTCTCATTATAGCCTTTGTTGATATTCAGCATCAATGCCTGAAGCTCCAGACCGAACGCCTCTTCTTCTGTCCCGCCTGTTTCTCCTTGACAATACAGATCGGATAGCCTTAATATCTTACGTTCCGGCTCCTCCTGCTCACCATTATAAAAAATGATGAATTGAGGCGGTGGAATCTGTACTTTCTTTGTACCATACAGATTGTCCTCTTTCGTAAGCTTTGAGTATTCGCTGGCTATATACAGCAGAAACCTCAGGGGCAAATTCGGACTATAGGTAGATTGATGCTCATACAGAGACAACCGGGCGTCAATCACAAAGGATACGTCATTCTTCACGGTCATATAGATTGCATTCTCCAGAGTGTTGATCTCAAGCAGTTCCGGATCTTTGTAATGTTTTCCGCTTATCGCATTATACAATTCCAACAAGTTCCTTTTATCCTCGAAAATCATGATAAAAATGGTGGACTTATACGTCCTGTTTGGCTTTGGTGAGTAATAGCACCGAAAATATTTTGTTCTTCTATTACTGTAAATTAGAATTTCAGATACGGACAAGCCGTTTGGAACAGAACCTTGTAAGGAAATATAATGCTTTGCATTTATTCTAACATGTGGATTCCGGATCCGCAACTTAAATTCCATGATAAACCGCTGACAAAAGATCCACTACCACTTCCTCCCCTCCCCCAATCTCAACCTCCTTCAGCTTCTCAAAATACCGATGTCCAAGCGGCTGATTTTCTCCCGGTTCATCCACCAGAACCTTTACCTTCGCCGCATAGGGAGTCGGGGTTTTTGATCATCAGAGACTTCTTCTCTTCATCCTGCCACTTTGCCGTTATATGGTCAAAACACCACAGCTTCTTTTCCTTGACGTTCACATGGATCCCCAGAATTTCCACATAGTTCAACATCATGCTCACATCCGGCCAGTTGTCTCCGTAGAGAAAACCGCCCACAGTCTCCTTTCCTTCCCAGTCGCTGGCCTGGACACGTTCGTTCATGTATCCGGGCTGAAGCAGCCTGCCGTCCAATATCCTGATCCGCCGCTCAGTAAGAGAGACGAACTGCGGAAGTGCACGGCTGATATAGGAAAGCCATTTCAGATAACGTTTTTCCCCGGTGGCGTGGTACAGCTTCAGAATAGAATTTTCAGACAGTGTGCAGATCCCCGGATCCGTAGCCGCGCTGGCGGTATCTCCCTGAACCAGCTCTTCTTTCTCCATATCAATAAAGCTTGTTTTTCCATTCTCGACCTAAAAAGCGGCTGCAGGTTCTCCGCCGGAAAGTGATATATGCGTATTTTCATCTCAATCCGTTCTCCAAAAGGCGGAATGATCCCTTCGTCATCGGAGGGCATATATCAGGTTGGATAAAATCCGGTATAACATTCGTTAATCTTATGCTGCCCCAGTATCAGCATTCCTTGTTTCCGTTCCCGGGAACAGCTTCCCAGTGTTTCGCCCCGGATCACAAACTATTCTTCTCCGCTATTTTCTGTTTTCAGGCAGCCAATCTGTACCGGAAAACTGTGAACGCCTTTCTCTGCTCCTTCTGTTTTCCGTCCAGCTCCCAGACCTCCTCCCTTACGGGAACGTTGCCTTCATATTCTTTTAAGATGATCTGGTATTCCATGATCAGTCCTCCTCTTCTCCGTTCAGCTCAGTTCCTCCCATGCTTTGTAAACCTCATACACATTCTCCGGTTTAGCTCCCGGTCCGAACTCGCACTGGGCAATGCAGCCGCCCTCTCTCCACAAGGTTTCCTTCACGCTTTTTACAGCCCGCTGGATATCCTCTGTGGTTCCTTCTACCAGGAGGTGCTGGCGGTCGATCTCACCCCAGAACGTGATCTTCCCCGCCAGTGGCTCCAGGGCATCCAGTCCCATACAGAAGATCTGGGAATTGACCGCATCCAGCCCCATTTCTATCAGATCCGGCAGAATATCCAGGATAAAACCGTCCGAATGCATAAAAATCTTTTTGCCGTGTCTTTTGGCAATTTCGATATAATCCCGGTACATGGGCTTAAAGATTTCTCTCCAAATGGCAGGATTGATAAGAAGGCTTCTCTGACTTCCCCAGTCATCCATAAACGTCAGCGCATCCACCTTCGTTTTCGCCCATTCCTCCAGAAGCTCACAGTAGAAGGCATGCATCCTCTCCATGAATTTCTTCATGCCTTCCGGAATGTCCAGAAGATCCATGTAAAGATTCTCTGTCTTTCGGATAAACTGAAGCTGCTCAAAGGGTCTGGGGCAACAGGTGCTCAGCACAAAACAGTCTGTATTCTCACAGAAACGGTTTACCTCCTCCCGGTCAAAGGTCAGCCATTCCTTTGGGATATGGATCTGGCTGACATCCTCCCAGTCCTCATCCTGTACCAGGGGAGTCCGCACCTCCCCGATAATGCCCTCAAAAATATTTTCCACCAGGCAGCCCCAGGCGTCTCTGCTGGTTCCTTTCCGATAGGGATCTCCCTCCTCAATGGTTCGCTCTCCCAGGATATTTGGGGCGCCAATGATGTCCTCGGGGTAGTCGCAGCGTATTTTCTTAATCATATCCGGATAATTCCACTCACTGTAGGGCAGCGTCCACATCTGCCGGGGTACCTTTCCCGTCTTATTTTCAAATTCCAAAGTCCTATAGACCAGTTCTCTCGATGTCATTCTCTTTTTCCTTTCCTGCTGCTTTGATGAGACTATTGATAGATTTTTATTATTATATCTTTTTTATATTCTGGATCAAAGAGAGAAATATGACTTTTCATGGAGGATTTTTTCGACTTATACCGTGGACGCACACTGCCCCGTACAGCTCACAGCTAACACTATTCGCTGACCGTTGCCCGTCGGATATCCGCATGTCTGTGCAAGCAAGCTTGCCCCTCCGAGCACACTTGCGCAAAAAGAAGCTGCCAGTCCATAGACGATGACCCTATGCCGCAGCAGCTCCTCATAGCTATTCCTATATCCTTATTTTTCCAATAACAGTCTGATAATTCCCGGCTCACTCTTCCTTCTTCTCAGAAAATACTGATAGCAATCCAAGGAAATATCACATCAAACCCAGTGCATCAGAACGCAAAATCCAGCGTCAGCCAGCTTCGATATATCCTGGCACTGCAGCCCGTCAGAGTTCCACCCTGCCCTCCAATGCCCTGAGAAGCGTCACCTCATCAATATACTCCAGATCTCCTCCAACCGGCACGCCGCTGGCGATCCGGCTGACCTTGATTCCGGTGGGTTTGATCAGCTTGCTGATGTACATGGCGGTGGTCTCTCCCTCCAGGCTTGAATTGGTGGCAATGATGACTTCCTTCACGTCCCCTTCCAGCCGCCGCATCAGCTCCTTCAGCTTGATGTCGTTTGGACCGATTCCCAGCATCGGGGAAATGGCTCCGTGGAGCACATGGTACACACCTTCATACTTTCCGGTCTTTTCATAAGCTGCCAGATCCCTGGTATTCTCCACCACCATGATGGTCTCATGATCCCTCTTGTCATTGCGGCAGATGGGACAGAGTTCCTGATCCGTAAGCGTAAAGCATTCTTTGCAGTAGCGCACATTCTTACGCGCTTCCAGAATGGTATTGGAAAGCCGTTCCACCTCTTCCATGGGACGGTTAATCAGATGAAACGCCAGACGCTGTGCTGATTTTGCCCCGACGCCAGGCAGCTTGGAAAGCTCTTCAATTAACTGGCTGATTTGTTTGCTGTAGTATTCCATCTATATCGGAAACCTCCTAAAATACTCTATTTGATCATCCTACAGCCATTATCATACCAGATTCCCGCTTTTTTTCAAGTACCGCTGTCTCCTCATTGTCTCGTTTACTTTTCCGGCTTGACCCTCGCCATCGTTTTTTCTATAATACTGGTAAAACGATAGAGGGGGTATGCTTATTTATGAAGAGAATCTCAAAACCTTATGTTCTGATTCTAGCGTTTATGCTGTGTGTGCTTGCATTTTGTTCCAGTAACAGTACCGCTGCATCCTCAAAGGCAGTTCCCGGAAAGGTCTCTCTGACCAAAGCTTCCTCATCTGCCTGGAATAAAATCACGGTCCGCTGGAAGAAAGCTTCCAACGCCACCCAATCATCGTGGGTAAAAAATATCTTTATACAGTAAGAGCCTACAACAGCCGTTCCAAAAAATATGGGAAGTATCCTACCAAAGGGCTCTCCGCCAGCACAAAACCTGCTGCTGTGAAAATGAAAAAAGCAGCCTTAAATTCCACCAACCAATCTGTGACGGTCTCCTGGAAGAAAGCAAAAGGCTGCAACTATTATCTCGTTTACCGCAAAACCGGCTCTTCTGCTTGGAAAAGGGTGGCAAAGGTCTCTTCCAGCCAGACTTCCTATACGGATACCGCCCCGGTGAAAGGTCAAACTAACACTTACCGTGTCCGCGGCTACTACAGCAGGACCAAAACTTACGGCAGTTACAGTTCCAAATCCGTCTCCGTCCGCGTTCCTGATTCCTCTTCCAATGCCTTCCCCGAAAACCACACCTGGGTAGAAGCATGGAAGCCAGGGGAACAAGAGATCTGGATGGATTGGACATCCACACTTCCGGATGGCAGCACAGATCCGGGAAGCAATACGGAGATTGTCACTTATATCAATACTTGTCGGCAGTGCGGCTATTTCCTTGGACGTGACGATGAGCTCCTGACCTTACGCCTTTTAAACCATATAGAAACCTCCGACTGTCCCGGTTCCTACACCCTGGTCCCGGTGACTGCCGTCTACCGCCTCCTGGAATGCACCCAGTGTATTGCCTATAAGCGGGGAACCTTCCTCCACTATATCTACCCTGCGTATCCAAACGGGAACTTTACGCTTCTCCCGTCTTACGTGGAACTGACCCCGGAACAGATCCAGGAGCTGGGTCTTCCCCCAAATGGTCGGTGCAACTCGATTTTTGTTTAATATTTGGAAAAATCAATCTTCCCGATATTCTCCACAATCCCCGTCTCCAGCATGGGACAGATCGTGTAGAGGTTCCCCTCGGAAGATTTCACATAGGCGTGCAGGGGATCACTGACATTTCCGGTGATCATCTTCACATCATACCCCACCAGATACCCGATATCACACAAAAGCCTTGGCGACGTATAGGAATCCATCCTGTGATTCTGCCAGATGGCGCCTATTTCCGAGAGCAGACTTGCATAGACATAATCGCCCGCCGACTGGTCGTACTTCACCGCATGATACCGGTATTTCGTCTGGGAAGATGCGCTGTTTCCGTAAAATTCCCCGTTGACGATCGCCTCGAATTTTTCCTTGGGCGTCATATCCGACGTTGTGTAGGTGCGGATCATCCCTTGAATCCATTCCTTCTCCGCCTCTATGTAATCCTTCACCCGGATCTTCAGGGAAGCGCCGGTCTCATAACAATACGCGGGATCATTGCCAATGTAGATGGAATTCTCCAGATATTCCTCTTTGAGTTCATAAACCTCCAAAGTGTAGGTACCGGCTTTCTCCGGCTGGAGCTGGCGGAGATATCCGCCGTCTACCTTCAGCCAGTTTCCCACCTGGGTTCCCTCCACATCGTCAAAGGAGTCTTCGCTGAGGACAACACCCGTGGTGATATCCGGATCAGAATGTATCCGGATAGAGCTGTAGTCAGGGTTATTGGTTTTGATATACAGAATAGGACCCGACGTGGCTGAGTCTGTATACACCTCCGGATAAGGGTTCATCAGGATCAGCTCATAGCTGTAGCGCGCCTTTTGGACGGGTTCTTTGGTCGTGGTTGTCTTTTTCGGGATCCGGACGGTTCTGACATTGCTGTAAGGTCCGTACTTGCCGGAGTTCTTGTTGTAGCCCCTTACCGCATAGGTATATCTGGTATTTGCCTTCAGCGGATATTTTGCGGAGGAGCGGTGTGTATAGCTGGTTCTGCCCGCGGAAACCGTGGCAATGGCTTTCCAGGTCTTTGTGCCATATTTCCGGTAATAGATCCGGTAGCTGGTGGCATTGGAAACTTTTGCCCAGGAAAGCCTGACGCTGCCGGACGAAAGGGCAGATGCTTTTTTCAGGTTTACCTTAGCCGGGGTCGCCTTGGGAATGCGGACCGTCTTGACGCTGCTGTAGGGTCCGTACTGTTTGGTCCTGCTGTTGTAGGCGCGTACCCGATAGGCATACTTAATCCCGCTCTTCAGAGGATATTTCTTAGAGGAACGGTGCGTGTACTGCGTCTTGGTGCTTTTAACGTCAGCGATCACGTTCCAGGATTTCGCGCTGGCTTTCCGATAGTAGATCTTATAGCTGGTCGCACCTGATACCTTCTTCCAGCGAAGGGTGACCTTACCCGCTGCAGATGCGGATATTTTCTGTATCGTCACCTTTGAGGGAGCCTTCGCTTTCGCGGCAAGTGCGCCTGTTGGAAGCAGAACGACCATACAGAACGTCAGCAGCATCAGAAATGTCAGTTTCTTGTATTTTTTCTTCACCAATGTCTTTTTCATAGAGGTCTCCTTTCTCAGCCCTAAACCCTGCGGCAAACTGCGGGCATCCACTTTATAGCGCCGCCAAATGGACAGAAAGCCATGTCCGCTTGGCTCGCTGCCGACAGGAATAAAAGAAATCCCTCAGCCGCTTAGGGTTGAAGGATTTTGTATCAGTCAATAAGTTACCTGCTTTCCCATTATTAAAAGGGGAATCCGCCCCCAAGTCCTCCCATTCCTCCGGTCAGCTTAGACATCACGGAAGCGGTCTCTTCCTCTACCTTGCGGAGCGCTTCATTGGTGGCTGCCATGATGAGGTCCTCCAGCATCTCAATATCATCCGGGTCTACTGCTTCCTCCTGGAGCTTTACCTTGGTGACCTCTCTCTTGCCGGAGACGGTCACTTCCACTGCCCCGCCTCCTGCGGTGGCGGTGAATTCTTTCTCCTCCAGAGCCTTCTGGTTCTCTTCCATCTGGCGCTGCATCTTCTGCGCTTGCTTCATCAGGTTATTCATATTGCCAGGCATCATACCGCCTGGGAATCCTCCACGTTTTGCCATGGAAATGGTCCTCCTTATTCTTCTTCAATCACAATATCTGCATGGATCTGCTGCAATGCCTGGTCTACGGTGATCTTTGAGAGCCTCCCCTGGGTGAGATGTTCATCCTGGGAAAGGATCATCTTGATCTCCACCTGTTTGCCAAGTTTGCTGGAAATAATGCCTTCCAGAAGCTTCTTCGTCTCAGGATCATTGATGTAGCGTTCTCCCAGGAAATCCGCAAACACGATGAACAGCCGGTTGTCCTCTCCCGATGTGTTGTACTTAGGTATGGCGCTGGAAAGGACGACTTTGAGCCTGCCGTCGTGGATTTCCGCCAGGATGCTGCGCCACATGCTCATCACCTTCTGGAGGTCTTCGGGCGCTGCCCGATCCTCAAACTCTGCCTGGGGCATTTCCTCTTCCTGTTCCTGGTACGGGATCTCAAGTCCCCCAAAGAACTCATCCTCGTCCTTTGCCGGCCCTTCTTTCGGAATATTCCGATGCCCGCCAGGTGTTCCAGCCACTATCATACCAGATTCCAGCTTTTTTTCAAGTACCCGAATCCGTTCCAGCAGAGAAATTTCGTCATTTTCCATCTGAGGACGGCAGAGCTTGATGAGCGCCACCTCCAGCGTGACTCTCTTGGAAGAAGCATATTTCATCTGGTTGCCAAGCTCCGAGAAGATCCGGATATAGCGAATGAGGGTGTCCTCCCGGATCATCCCTGCCTCTTCGCGAAGCTTCATTAGATTTTCCGTGGAGACGTCCAGGACATCCTCCAGTTCCTCCGAGGATTTCAAAAGCAGGAGGTTTCGGAGATACCAGGTAAAGTCGCTGACAAACTGGGAAAGTTCCCTGCCCTGCATGATCAGATCCTCCACCTGCTTCATCACCTCTGCCACCTTGTTGGCGAGGATTTCCCGCAAAAGAGCGCTGAACACATCGGTATCCACCGCTCCTAAGACCTCCAGCACATTATCATAGGTAAGCTTTTCCCCCAGATAAAAGGCGATGCACTGATCCAGAAGGCTTAGGGCATCACGCATGGAGCCGTCCGCCTTCTTTGCAATATAGCGGAGAGCTTTCTCTTCCACCTCCACCTGTTCCTTCTCCATCAGCTCCATGAGACGGTCGGTGATGGTGTTCATGGAAATCCTCTTGAAGTCATACCGCTGGCAGCGGGACAGAATGGTGATGGGGATCTTGTGGGCTTCTGTGGTCGCCAGGATGAAGATCACATAGGAGGGCGGTTCCTCCAGAGTTTTTAAAAGGGCATTGAATGCCCCTATTGATAACATATGAACCTCGTCGATGATATAGACTTTGAACCGTCCCGTGGTAGGAGAATATGCCACCTCGTCCCGGATCTCACGGATATTGTCCACACCGTTGTTGGACGCCGCATCGATCTCAATCACGTTCATGGAGGTGCCTTCTGCGATTGCCTTGCAGCTTTCACATTCTCCGCAGGGGTTGCCATCTACAGGATGTTCGCAGTTGACCGCCTTTGCCAGAATCTTTGCCACCGTGGTTTTTCCGGTTCCTCTGGTGCCGCAGAACAGATAGGCATGACCGATGCGATCCGCCTTGATCTGATTTTTCAACGTTGTCACAATTGCGTCCTGACCCTTCACCGAAGCGAAGGTGTCAGGACGGAATTTGCGGTATAATGCGGTATAGCTCATGCTTAGTCTCCAAAACTAATTCCTACGGCTTTCGCCTGCTTGATGATCTGGTCATCGGGGGAAACCATCTTAAGCTTTCCGGCTACCTCACCCAACGGCACTTTTTTGCATTTGCCGTTGACCATGCCTACCATATAGCCATATTCGCCCTTTACGATCATCTGCGCTGCCGCAGCACCCAGCCTGGTAGAAAGAACACGGTCATAAGGACAGGGACTTCCGCCTCTCTGGGTATGGCCGGGAACCGTAATACGGACTTCCACTCCAGTTTTTTCTAAAATCTGCTGGGCAAGCTCATAGGATACGGACGGATACTTGTAGTTCTTCATCTTCTCCTTGTATTCCTTCTTGGACAGTTTCGCGTCCTCCTTGGAAATAGCGCCCTCTGCCACTGCCAGGATGGTAAAGCCCTTTCCAGCCTGGGTCCTCTTGTTGATCGCCTCCACGACCTTGTCAATATCATAAGGAATCTCAGGGATCAGCACGATATCCGCGCCGCCTGCGATACCTGCATGGAGCGTCAGCCAGCCAACTTTATGTCCCATGATCTCTACCACAAAGACACGGTTATGGGAAGCCGCCGTTGTATGGATACAGTCGATGGCATCTGTGGCGATATCCACTGCGCTCTGGAATCCAAAGGTCATATCGGTTCCATAGATATCATTGTCGATGGTCTTCGGCAGATGGATGACGTTCAGCCCCTCCTCCCGGAGCAGGTTCGCCGTCTTCTGAGTTCCATTGCCCCCCAGGATCACCAGGCAGTCCAGGCGCAGCTTATAATAATTCTGCTTCATTGCCTCGACCTTGTCCACCCCGTTCTCATCGGGAACGCGCATCAGCTTGAACGGCTGCCTGGAAGTACCGAGAATCGTACCGCCCTTGGTCAGAATACCAGAGAAATCGCTGGAGGTCAGCATCCGGTAATCCCCGTAGATCAAGCCCTTGTAGCCATTCATGAACCCATAGACTTCCAGTTCATCCAGCATATTGCTCAAGCCCTTTACAACGCCGCGCATGGTGGCATTCAGTGCCTGACAGTCACCGCCGCTGGTCAATAACCCTATTCTTTTCATGTGTTTCACATCCTTTACATTTTATGGGTTTATTATACCATATTTTTTGTAGGAAACAACCAAAAAGACAGTCTGCGAACAGATTCTTTTTTCGGAACTACCTTTTTCAGCACAGCTTGCTTCCATTGGCAGTCAGCTTGAAGCGGCATCCCAGGTATTCCGCCGCCCTCCTGCACATTGCCATCCGTTTCAGGAAAATCTCAAAATAGTCCATCACGCTGCAGATCGTATCGTCCAGCTCAAGTTCCATCTTTTTCAGATGATCCAGTTCCTCCAGCACATCTTTCTCTGTCATGGATTTTATTTTATACAGGTAATATTGAATCCATGGAACGGTTTTCATCAAATTCTGGTAAAGCATGCACTTAGATTTAGAAAAAATATTTTTTATTTGTTTTAAAATAAAAATTTTTTCTTTTTTCTATTGTATTTTTCAGTGGGAACCATTAGAATGAAGGCAGAAATAGAAAGAAGGGGAATTGATTATGCAGAAAAAAGAGTTCTTTTTATCCAAAACAAGAGGGGGGCTCATCGTCTCCTGCCAGGCTCTTGAGACGGAACCGCTCCACAGTTCCTATATCATGTCCCGTATGGCATATGCTGCCAAGCTGGGAGGCGCCTGCGGCATCCGTGCCAACAGTGTGGAGGACATCCGGGCGATCCGGGCGACTGTGGATCTGCCCATGATCGGCATCATCAAACAGGAAATCGCCTCTTCTCCCGTTTACATTACCCCCACAGAGGCTTCCGTCGGCTACCTGGTGGAATGCGGCGTGGAGATCATCGCCCTGGATGCCACCTGCCGTCCGAGACCAGACGGCAGATCTTTGGACGAATTTTTCGCCGTTTTGAGAAAGCGGTATCCCGATCAGCCTTTCATGGCGGACTGCTCCACCTATGAAGAGGGGATCCATGCCAGGGAAATCGGCTTTGACCTTGTGGGTACGACCCTGTGTGGGTATACCGATTACACCAAAGGCACTTCCCTCCCGGATTTTGAACTGATCGCCCGGCTGGGGGCAGACCTTCACCTTCCCCTGATCGCGGAAGGCGGCATCTGGTCGCCGGAAGCACTGAAGAAAGTGCTCTCCACTCCAGGCGTACACGCTGCCGTCATCGGCAGCGCCATCACCCGTCCCATGGAGATCACCCGGCATTTTGTCGCCGCTGCCAGGGAAGCGCGGGCAGAACAGGAGGGCGTATGAATCTTCTCACACTGGATATCGGAGGAACCGCAATGAAATCCGGTCTGTTCCAGGACGGCATCCTCACCGATTGCCAGGAGCAGCCAAGCCGCGGAAAGGAAGGAATCGGCGCTGTCACCGAAGAGATTTTAAAAACCATCGCAGAAGCCCATGCACATTCTCCCCTGGACGGGGTGGGCATCAGCATGACCGGGCAGATCTCACCTGGGGACGGGCAGATCATTTTTGCCACCGATTCCATCCCTGGGGCAACGGGATTTCCCTTGGGGGAGACCATCCGGCAGCAGGTTTCTTTTCCTGTCTCCATCGACAACGACGTAAACTGTGCCGCCGTGGGAGAGGGCTATTTTGGCAGCGGAAAAAACTTCCGCAATTTTCTCTGCCTGACCTACGGGACCGGGATCGGAGGCGCCATTGTCATTGACAGGAAGGTGTTTTATGGTAAAATTGGGATAGCAGGTGAGGTAGGGCATATGGTCACCCACGCAGGCGGTTTGCCCTGTGTCTGCGGAAGGAAAGGGTGCTATGAAATGTACGGCTCCACGAACGCGCTGCTTCGCCGTATCAAAGAGATCACCGGTGAGGACTGGAATGGACGCCAGGTGTTTGAACATTTTTCCGCTCCCGCTGTCCGTTCCGCCATCGATGCCTGGATCGATGAGATCGTATGGGGGCTGATCTCCCTTCTCCACATCTTTAATCCCGAGGCAGTCATCCTGGGCGGCGGAATCCTGGAGCAGCCTTATATCTATGATGAGATCGTCCGAAGAACGCTTGATTCCGTGCTGGAAAGCTTTCGCACCTCAGAGCTGGTACGCGCCTCCCTGGGAAATCTGGCTGGAATATACGGCGCTTACCACAATATAACTGCCCTGCTTTCCAAAAATCAGTGAAAAGGAAGGATGTTATGGCTACCACAGACCTTATGAATCAGATTGCCGAAAAATATTCCAAATTGACAAAGGCGGAAAAGAAAGTCGCCGATGTGGTACTCTCCTCTCCCCAGGAGGCCCTGAACGCGACGATCAGCGATCTCGCCCGTATGTGCGGCATCGGCGAGACCAGCGTCTTCCGCTTCTGCCGTTCCCTGAACTTAAACGGCTACCAGGATTTCAAGCTTTCCCTTGCCCTCTCCACTGCCAACGCAGCCAATCTGGACAAGGAGAAGATCAACGTCAACGATTCCGCCAGCGGTCAGGAAGTGGCAAAACGAGTGCTCCTGGCATACCAGGATGCCTTAAAAACCTCCTATGACTCCCTGGATCTTGGCGCTGTGTCAGATGCCGTGGATCTGATGCTCCATGCCAGAGTGATCCATTTCTTCGGCTTTGGAGGCTCTGGCATCTCCGCTATGGAGGCGCAGAACAAATTCTATAAGATCATGTCCAATGTCGTCTTCAATCCGGACAGCCACCTCCAGCTCACCCAGGCGTCCCTCATCCAGCCGGAGGACGCGGCAGTGATCTTCTGCAATTCCGGCATCACCAAGGACAGCATTCAGATTGCAAAGCTCTGCCACCAAAGAAACGCCGCAGTCATCTTCATCACAAAGTTTCAGAAGACACCTGCGGCGCCATATACGGATGTTCTCCTTCTCTGCGGATCCAACGAGGGTCCCATGGAAGGGGGTTCGATTGCCACGAAGACCTCTCAGCTGTTCCTGATCGACATTCTCTATGCAGAGTTGTTCCGGAAAATGGGGGAAAAAGCCCTGTCAAACAAGAAGATTACATCCGGTGTCATTGCGGAAAAAATGATGTAGGAATTTTTCAGCCGTTCTGTACATTCGACTGGATCCAGTTTTCAATATGATCCGCAATCACATCATTGTTAAGCTCCTGGAACATAAAATGGGAATTGCCTGTGATGCCTTCCTCTGGAAGATCTACCACCGTACAGTTTCCGCCCTGTTCCGTGTACGCCTGTTCGAAATCATAGCATGTCTGGCGCATCGCCTGCCACATGGCGGTTGCCTGGATTGCCGGATCGCCGTTGTCGATATAATCACCAAAATATATGGTGACCGGAATCTTCTTTTCTAACAGTGTCTGAAATTCCTGGGAATCCGTTCCAGGTGCTCCGCCCGGCTCGATGGCTACGATCGCGGCAACATGATCCGTATATTCCACAGCCGTCCATCCCGGACCGCCGCCCTGGGAATGGGTTACCAGAATCGAATCTTTGCCTGTCCTCTCATATACCTCATCCACCGTAGCTGCCAGCGCTCTTGCTACCATGTCATTGTCAAAATCATTGCCCATATCGGAAGTCATACCCGTATCCGGAGTCATCTGCCGGAAGAACTGATCCAGAGATTCTTCGTCATTGGGGAACTGGGATCCTTCGTTTGCCACAGATTCTCCGTTTTCCCATCTTCCGATACGGAACTGCGTATACCATCTCTGATCCAGCGTCTTGGTGCTGATGTCACCGCTCACAGAGGTGGCTCCAGCCTCTCCCCTTCTCGGTTCATCTACCAGGAATACGCTGTGCCCCATTCTCAGGAACATGTCGGACCAGCCTTCCCTTCCGTCAGGAGTCGTCATCCAGCCCATACGTGACTGTCCATATCCGTGGAGAAATACCATGGGAAGCCCTGTTTCCTCTTCCGGAATCTGGTAGAGGACATTCGCGTGATCCACATGAGCCGTCTGTCCGGCGCCGCTCTCTTCCCACTGGTCTTCAGGATTAAAGGTTCCATCGGAGGTTATGGTCACTCCGCCGGCAGAAAAGATTCCCTGATCTGCAATCACCAGCGGCTCCTGGGCTTCTCCGTCTGCTGTCTCGGTTTCGGCTTCACCTGCTGCCACAGTCTCTGTTCCAGCCGCTGTCTCAGTCTCACCCGCTGTCTCGGTCTCACTGGTCATCTCCGTTTCCGAAGAAGCCAGGACTGTGCTGCCGCCCATCATGGAACAGGTCATCACACCAGCCAGCAAAATCGCAGCAATTCTTTGTTTCTTCATAAATTTGATTCCTCCTTGCAACTGATTGTTTCTTTCATTTGGATAGTCTCATTATAAGCAATCAGTTCCATTTACAGAAGACTCCTTTCGTTTCTCAGTATTTACCTTGGGTTTTATACCCGGTCTTCTCTTCCAGATATTCTTTTTCCGATTTTTTTATTTTGTTGTTTTTCCAACATACTTTTTTCTTCTCTTCTGTTATCTTTATCCCATCAGCCACGAAACGACTTTTTTCGTAGAGGAGGATATTTTTCATGATACGCAGAATCATAGAGATTGACCAGGAAACATGCAATGGCTGCGGTCTCTGCGCCAAAGCCTGCCACGAAGGCGCCATCGGCATGATCAACGGAAAAGCTCAGCTTCTCCGTGATGACTACTGCGATGGTTTGGGAGACTGCCTGCCGGCATGTCCTGCAGGCGCCATCAAGTTCGTAGAACGTGAGGCTCTTGATTATAACGAAAAGGCAGTGGAGGAAAACAAGAAAAAGCAGGCATCCATGCTCTGCCAATGGCCTGTGCAGATCAAGCTGGTTCCGATCCGTGCTCCTTATTTTGAAGGCTGCCACCTTCTGATTGCGGCGGACTGCACCGCCTATGCCTGCGGCAGCTTCCACCAGAAATTTATGGGAGGAAACGTGACGCTCATAGGATGCCCCAAGCTTGACAGCACGGACTACAGCGAAAAGCTCACAGAAATCATCCGTCAAAACCAGATCCAAAGCGTGACCATCGTCAAAATGGAAGTCCCCTGCTGCAACGGGATCCGTCACGCTGCCGTGACTGCGCTGCAAAACAGCGGAAAATCTATTCCCTGCCATGTGGTCACGATTTCCACCGACGGCAGAATCCTTGAAGAACTCTGACGGCTTCCTTAAAACCTAGGCCCGCCGAAAAACATTTCACAACATAACCCGCAGAAAGGAAAAAGAATGATGAATACCCAAATGTTTTGTTTTCAATGCGAACAGACCGCTCACTGTACCGGATGTACCGGAAAGATGGGTGTCTGTGGAAAAACCTCATCCGTAGCGAAGCTTCAGGATGACCTAACCGGCGCCCTCATCGGGCTTGCCCGCGCCTGCATGAACCAGGGACGCACCCCCGATACAGACCGTCTGATTCTTGAGGGGCTCTTTACCACTGTGACCAACGTAAACTTTAATGAAGAAACCATCCAGGCTCTCACTGAAAAAGTAAATCAGGCAAAGGCTGCCCTGGTTCCCGGCTGTGCCGCCTGCGCCGCTCCGTGCAATGCTTCGGAAAACTATGACATGCGTAAGCTTTGGGACGCCGAAGCAGATATCCGTTCCCTGAAATCCCTGATCCTGTTTGGGATCCGTGGGATGGCTGCCTACGCTTACCATGCTTATGTGCTGGGATATCAGAACGAAGAGGTAAATTCCTTTTTCTACAAAGCCCTGTTTACCCTCTCCCAGGATCTTCCCATGGAGGAGCTGCTTCCCATCGTCCTGGAAGTGGGCAAGGTGAATCTTACCTGTATGGAGCTGCTGGACAAAGCAAATACAGAGACCTTCGGAACTCCTTCCCCTGTGTCCGTTCCCCTTTCCGTGGAAAAAGGACCGTTCATCGTCATCAGCGGCCATGATCTCTATGACCTGAAACTGCTCCTTGAACAGACGGAAGGAAAAGGGATCCATATCTACACCCACGGTGAGATGCTTCCGGCACACGGCTATCCGGAATTGAAAAAATATCCTCATCTGAAAGGAAATTTCGGTACTGCCTGGCAGAATCAGCAAAAGGAATTTGCCAACATTCCTGCGCCCATTCTCTTCACCACCAACTGCCTCATGCCGGTGAAGGAATCTTATGCGGACCGTGTCTTTACCACTGAAGTCGTATCCTACCCTGGAATGGTCCATGTGGGAGAAGACCGGGATTTCACCCCCGTCATCGAAAAAGCCTTAGAGCTTGGCGGATATCCGGAGGACCGTGCATTTACCGGGATCAACGGCGGAGATACCGTCATGACCGGTTTTGGCCATGGCGCCGTGCTCTCCCATGCCGGAGAGGTGGTAAACGCTGTCAAAAATGGACAGATCCGTCATTTCTTCCTGGTGGGAGGCTGCGACGGAGCACGCACCGGACGGAACTACTATACCGATTTCGTAAAGCTTGCCCCCAAGGATACCATCATCCTGACCCTTGCCTGCGGCAAATACCGCTTCAATGACCTGGAGCTTGGAACCGTGGCAGGGCTCCCCAGGCTCATGGATATGGGGCAGTGCAACGACGCCTACGGTGCTATCCGCGTGGCTCTTGCCCTCTCGGAAGCCTTCGGCGTAGGAGTCAATGAGCTTCCTCTGTCCCTGGTATTGTCCTGGTATGAACAGAAAGCTGTGTGTATCCTCCTGACCCTCCTGCACCTTGGAATCAAGAATATCCGCCTGGGTCCGTCCCTGCCGGCTTTCCTCTCTCCCAATGTCCTGGATTTCCTTGTAAAGGAATATCAGATCGCACCGATTTCTACACCGGAAGAGGATCTGAAAGCTCTCATGGGAGTTTAATGTCCAACGGATTCCCCCGTGTTTGACTTTATCCCGTCCATCATGTATCATATAAAAAAAGGTATTTGTTGGACGGAGGGGGACCATATGATCGATCAAAAATTGCAAAAACAACTTCGCAAGGCAATGATCCTTGTGTTTCTTATCATAGCCATTGTCTTTGTCATTGGAGGTCTGTTCTCCGCTTACCTTTACAATTCCCGGCAGGATTCCATCCACGCGCAGGTAATCGCAGAAGTGGAGGAATACAAAAACCGTATTATGAAACAGCTGGAGGCAGACTTCCAGACTCTTTCCACACTCTCTGCTTTTCTGGATTCCAACAACACTGCTGACAAAGAGAGTCTAGCCCAAAGGCTGGATGCATCCAACCAAAGCAATTCCTTTCTCACCCTCATATATTTTGACCTGGACGGTACCGGAGTCATCTCTACACTTGGCCAGGATCCTATCAAAGATGCCAGCCTGTCCGATCTTTCCGAAGAGGGTCGGCGCGTAGTAGAACTCGCTTTAAAAGGAGAAAATGCAGTCTCCAAGATGTTCCAAAGTGCCGTCTCTGGCAACCAGCTTTTTGTCTACAGTGTCCCGGTTTATGACGGAGATACCATCATCGGGGCGCTCGCTGCCAGCGACCACATGGAAATCTTTGCGGATATTTTGTCGGGAAATACCGTCTTTGGCGGAGGCGGTTATATCCATCTCTTAAGCTCCAGCGGAACCTTCCTGGTTCGTTCATCTAAAACGGTTGTAAAGGCAGATATCCCTTCCCTCTTTGATGGTCCCTATTTGTCCGGGGAATCCCGTGAAACTGTCCGGAAAGCGCTGGAGAATGGGGAACGTGTCTTCTCGTCCTTCAATTATGAAGGCAAATCCTATCCGTTTCTTTTGGAACCGGTGGGACTGAACGACTGGTATCTGTTCTGTGTAAATACCGGAGAGGGGCTGACTGCAAATTTCAATACCTCCGCCCTGGTGACGGAGATCGTGTTTGCCTTGATTCTGATCCTGCTGCTTTTCTTTATGTTGTATGGCTACCGCCTGCTGCGCAATTATAATAAAAGCCTGACAAGACTCGCCTACTGTGATCCCATCACCGGAGCTGAGAATATATCCCGGTTCCGGCAGCGGCTTTTGGAGATTTTGCCGGAATCCGGCGGCGCTGTGGTCAAATTCAGCATCCGGCAGTTTTCTTTCCTGAATGAAATATTCGGAAATGAAAAGACGACCCGTCTGCTCTGCCAGATCACAGAAACTGCCGGACATCATTTTCACTCAGGTGAGTTTTTCTGCCACCACACAGAAGATATCTTCTATTTCTTTCTGGCAGAAACTGACGAACAAACCATACGCAGCCGATTGGACACTTTTCTGCAGGAACTCGGGCACAAAACGGATATCAGCCAGACCAACTACCAGCTGGCTTTCTACTGCGGGGTAGCTCTGTCTCAGGGCGGCGGTGACCCCGAGCAGACGGCAGATATCCTGATGACCCATGTCCAGTTCGCCCTGAACAAGGCGGAAGGCTCCCACAG
Source organism: Candidatus Limivivens merdigallinarum (assembly GCA_018713105.1). Classification (GTDB taxonomy): domain Bacteria; phylum Bacillota; class Clostridia; order Lachnospirales; family Lachnospiraceae; genus Limivivens; species Limivivens merdigallinarum. The sequence continues at coordinate 21,979 of DVFT01000188.1, forward strand.
CAACTTTATCTGGTTTTTCGACTCAGAGCTCCATAAGCAGGAAGAGCTGGAAAACTATATTGAAAGCCACATGCACCAAGCGCTGGCAAAGGAAGAGTTCAAGCTGTTCCTGCAGCCTAAGAAAAACCTGAAGACCGGAGAGCTGGAAAGCGCCGAGGCACTGGTACGCTGGAAACCGGACGACGGACGGCTGCTTTTTCCCAATCAGTTTATCCCCCTGTTTGAGCAGAATGGATTTTGTGTGGAATTGGATCTCTATATGGTAGAGCAAGCGTGCCGCCTGATCCGTTCCTGGATAGACTGTGAGATTGTTCCGATTCCGATCTCGGTAAACCAGTCAAAGCTTTTGTTCTTTGAGCCGGATTATGTACAGACCCTGGAAGGAATTCTGGAACGCTACCAGGTCAGTCCTAAGTTTATTATCCTGGAAATCCTGGAAGGTCTGGCTCTTGAGAATGTGGAAGAATTGAATAAAAAAATCTCTCAGCTTCAGGAAGCAGGCTTCCGTATCTCCCTGGACGACTTCGGCAGCGGCTACTCCTCTATGAATACCTTAAGCCGTCTAAAGATCAACGAGCTGAAGCTGGACCGCGGCTTTCTCTTAAGCGCCGCCGGTCCGGAACATGAAAAAAGCCGTCTGATCATGGGACAGATCATCCAACTCTCCCACCAGCTTGATATTTCCACTGTTTCGGAAGGTGTAGAGACAGCCGAGGATGAAGAATTCATCCGCTCCATCGGCTGTGATGTAGGACAGGGCTATTTTTACCACCGTCCCATCAGTGCAAAGGAGTTTCACGAAATCTATATGGCAGAACCAGGCAAACGTTCTATGAATGTCTCTGCTGCTTCTGCAAATCCAAAATCCGACTAGGCAGGAGGGAGCGCTTATGGCGGATAAAACGTATATTGCCATTGACTTGAAATCCTTCTATGCCTCTGTAGAATGCAGGGAACGCAGTCTGGATCCTATGGAGACCAATCTGGTAGTGGCAGATCCGACCAGGACATCCAAGACCATCTGTCTCGCCGTCTCGCCGGCTCTGAAAGCGTATGGGATTCCCGGACGCCCCCGTCTGTTTGAGGTGGAACAAAAGATCCGGGAGGTCAACGCAAAACGCCGCTGGGATGCTCCCGGCAATCTTCTCACAGGATCGTCCTGCCTGGATTCGGAGCTCAAGGCCGATCCTTCCCTGGCGGTTGACTTTGTGACCGCCCCTCCCAGAATGGCGCGTTATATGGAAATCAGCGCACAGATCTATCAGATATATCTCAAATACATCGCCCCTGAGGACATGCATGTCTATTCCATTGACGAGGTCTTCATTGACGCTACCGGCTATTTGAAAACCTATCATCTGACTGCCCGTGAGCTTGCCAGGAGGATCATCCTGGATATCCTAGACACCACTCAGATTACCGCCACTGCCGGCATCGGCACTAACCTGTATCTCTGCAAGACCGCCATGGATATCGAGGCAAAGCATATCCCGGCAGACGCAAACGGCGTGCGGATCGCGGAGCTTACCGAGGAATCCTACCGCCGTTCCCTCTGGACCCACCGCCCCCTCACGGATTTCTGGCGTGTGGGCAGGGGCTATGCCCGCAAACTGGAGAAGCATGGTATGTTTACCATGGGAGATATCGCCAGGTGCTCCCTTGGAAAACCTACGGACTACTACAATGAGGATCTGTTGTATCAGCTGTTCGGCGTCAACGCAGAACTGCTGATCGACCATGCCTGGGGATGGGAGCCCTGTACCATTGCCGATATCAAAGCGTACAAGCCTGCCAGCAGCAGCATCGGCTCCGGTCAGGTTCTCCCCTGCCCTTACCCCTTCCAGAAAGCCCGCCTGGCGGTTCAGGAAATGGCGGATCTTCTGGCGCTTGGCCTGGTGGACAAGGGACTGGTGACCAGCCAGATGGTCCTCACCGTGGGCTACGACATTGACAATCTGAAGCACCCTGATTTCAAAGAACACTATCAGGGGGAAATCCAGACAGATCGGTACGGCAGGGCGGTTCCCAAGCATGCCCACGGCACAGTCAACTTACAGAAAGCCACTTCCTCCTCCCGCAAGCTTACCCAGGCAGTCACAGAGCTCTTTGACCGCATCGTGGATCCTACGCTTCTCATCCGAAGGATCAACATGGCGGCTGCCCGCATCTTGCCCGAGTCGGAGGTCAAACAGGAGGAAACCTACGAACAGCTGGATCTTTTCACCGACTATGAATCCCTGAAAAAACAAAAGGAACGGGAAGACGCGGAGCTTTCCCGGGAAAAAAAGATGCAGCAGGCAATGCTTGCAATCAAAAAGAAATACGGAAAAAATGCAATCCTGAAGGGAATGAATCTGAAAGAAGGCGCCACTGCCCAGGAACGGAACAATCAGATCGGCGGGCACCGCGCCTGATTCCAGCAATGTGAAAAAGAAAGGAGTCCCCATGGAACCCTGCAAAGACGATCCTCACCGTTATGACGATATCATCCATTTGCCGCACCCCATCTCGCGGCGTCATCCCCAAATGCCAATCAGCGACCGGGCAGCCCAGTTTCTGCCCTTTGCCGCGCTGACCGGATACGGAGATGTCATCCAAGAGACTGCCCGCACCACCGACCGGAAGCCTGAGCTTTCCGAGGACGAAAAAGCTGCCCTGGAGTACAAACTCAGAGCAGCCTTAAGCTTTCCCGGAGAAAAGCCTGTCATTTCCATCACTTATTTTGTGTCCGACGAAAGAAAATCCGGTGGCACCTTTCAGACCATTTCGGGTCAGATCAAAAAAATGGAGGAAAACCGCCAGACCCTCGTCCTCACCGACGGCACCCGGATCAGCCTGGACTGTGTGCTGGATATCCGGCAGTGAACCGTTTTCCCGTTATTTTGGCTGGTTTTCTCCAGTGCCGCTGCTGACCCGAAACAGCCTTCTTGGCGATTCGTCCAGTTATTTGACGAACGTGGTCTCCGGTTTGACTGCCCGTGTGGCTAAAAAGGAGGGAATCCCGCACTCATGGAGGTAACCTTCTCCGTTGGTATCCTCATAGAGATGGGTGAGCACAAAGCCAGCCTCAAGCTGTCCCCCAATCTGTTCCTCCATGGTATGGGAAAACTGAACTCCGCTGTCCGTATCCGTAAGCTGCTTCATCTGCTCCGGGTTTTTCAGAGGGTTAAAGGGCAGTGTGTTCACGATCTGCCTTTCATCGTCGCTTACGAGAAAATTGATCCCGTTATCCAGCCCGCATAAAAGGATCCCGCCCGGCTTCAGCACGCGGTAGCACTCCTGGAAGATCGGCTTTACCTCCTCCACATAGCAGTTGGACACCGGATGGAAGATCACATCGAATTCCCCATCCTGGAAGGGCAGCCTTTTCGTCATATCTCCACGGATGACCCGCACCGGATATCCCTCCCTTTCGGCAACCATCCGCTCGCTTTCCACCTGTTTCTCTGAGTAATCCAGGACGGTACACGCTGCCCCCAGGGCGGAAAAGATCGGGATCTGCTGCCCGCCTCCGCTGGCAAGCCCCAGAAGCTTTTTCCCCGCAAGCCCCCCGAACCATTCGTGGGGAACCGCCTTGGTGGGCGTCAGATAGACATCCCAGATTCCTTTCCGTGCCTGTTCAAAAGTTTCGTGGGTGATCGGCTTTCCCCACTCCCAGCCTTCCTCGATCCATTGATCGATGGTTTTGGCATTGATTTCCTGATAATTCATCTTCTTTCTCCTCCTGTCTGTTGGTTCCCGCATACTGTACCATTTCTGTCTTTCTTTTTCAACCCCATCTTGAGCCTTCCCTGCAAGTATCGTATAATGGAACAAACAACGTCAAAAGTGAGGGAATCCATATGCTGTGCATTGCAATCTGCGACGACGAACCCGCTGCCGTATCGGAACACAAAAATATAACGTCTGACTGCCTGAAGTCCTTAAGCGCCGCTGGGGAGATCACGGTCTATCAGCGAAGTGACAATCTCCTCTATGACATCACAGAGGACGGCTTCTTCTATGATCTCCTCCTGCTGGATATCGAAATGCCCAAGGTTTCCGGCATGGAGCTTGCCAAAAAGATCCGGCTCTATCTCCCCAATGTCAGGATCATTTTCATCACCTCACACATCGAGTATGCCATCGACGCCTTTGAGCTCTCCATTTTCCGCTACGTTCCGAAAAATGAGCTCGCCAGCCGCCTCCCTGCTGCCATCCTCGATGCCGTCCGCCTCATCACCCTGGAGGAAGGGAAAACTTACACCATAAAGACCAACAGCCGGATGGAGCGCATTCCCATACGTGACATCCTCTATATCGAAAGAGACGGGAAAAATGCCCTCATTGTCACCGCTAAAGGAAGCTCCAAAGTGCGGAAATCCCTGCAGCAGGTATATGAAGAGCTGGATTCCCCGGAATTTTTGTATCTGGACCGGGGCTGCATTGCCAATCTCATCCATATCATGCAGGTCAGGGAGGGAATGGCAGTCCTTCAGGACGGACACACCCTTCCCATCAGCCGCTCCCACCTTTCGGAGGTGAAGGAGGAAATCAATCGTTATTGGGGGGATCACATATGAGTTCTGTGTTTTTTCTGATTTCCGATCTCCTGCTTGCTGCCGTGAGATCCTGGGTGGGACTCGCGCTCATTCACTGGCTGCTGATGCCGAAATCTTCCGTTGGGGATGCCCCGAACCCGGATTTTTCCCCGAAAGAATCCTCCTTTACCGAAAGCCCTTCCGCTCCCCCGGCAAGATCTCTTGGCGGCAGCTCTCTGCGGCGGCTTCTTACAAGTTTCTCGCAGAAGCTTCCTGCAGGCATCTCTCCGCGGCGGCTCCTTGCTGGAATCATGGGGAGCGCTTTGCTGGCTGTGATTACTATGGTTTGTGGGCTTGAGGATGTGTATCGGTTCCTGCCGGAGGCTTTGTATCTTGCGCTGTGCAGCAGACCTCCCCGGGACAGAGAGTTTCGGATCTCTCTCTTTGTCAGCATCTTTTTTGAGATTGCCGCAGGGCTGTGGCTGTTTCTGGTGACTGCGTGGCTTGGCGTCCTGTTTCATGACAGGGAGTTTCCTGACCGTACCTCTCCCTGCTCCCTCGCCGCGGTATGGCTGATCTGCCTTCTTTTGGCAGCTTTGGGCGTACTGCTCCTTTTAAAACCTGATTGGTTAAAAAAGAACAGCCGCAGTCTTCTCACCCCGCTCATGGTGATCGGGCTGGGAGCCGTCGTCACCCTGGGCAGCCAGACGAAGCTTGCCGTCCCGGATGACCTTTTGTCCTCCTGGACCATCTTAGCGGTCCTGCTCATGCTGGCTGTGATCCTCTTCCGCACCAACCGCCAGTATGAGACGGAAAAGGAGCTTTCAGAGCTCAAATCTGCCCAGGCAGAGCTCCTCCAGGCGAATTACACAGCCTTAAACCAGGCTTATTCCGCCAATGCCCGTCTGTTCCACGACCTGCACACTCACATCGGCGTCCTGAAAAATCTCCTGGATCATCAGAACTATCAGGAAGCGTCCGATTATCTGGCGGAGCTTGGCGAACCGATTCAGAGGCTTACCCATACCCGCTATACCGGCGACGAGACCATTGATTATCTGATCAGCAGCAAAGCCGCCCAGGCAGAGCAGGAAGAGACCGCCTTCACCGTCAACGTGGAATACCCTCCCAACGCCGGAATCCGAAGCGCAGATCTTAGCGCCATTCTCGGAAACCTCCTGGACAATGCCCTGGAGGCTTCCGCCCAGGTGGAGGATCCCCACAACAGGCAGATCCACCTGACCATCCGCAGGATCAATCAAATGCTGGTCATCAAAGTGGAAAATTATTTTGAAAACGCACTCAATCTGGGGCAGGGGCACCCAAACACCACCAAGGCTGACAGTAGCCTCCACGGCTTTGGTCTGAAAAGCGCCAAAACCGCTGCGGAAAAATACGACGGGACCCTGCGGACAACCGTTGAGGGAAATCACTTCAAAGCCGTGGCGACCTTGTCCTTTTCGCCCATCAAACCCCCTCTACAGCCGTAGTCCTTTGATATCCTTGATTCTGGACAGGATCAGATTGCAGCTGCATTCCACCACACCGGGTAGCTTGTCCATCGTCTGGCAGATCAGCTCCTCCATCTCTTCGTTGGAGGAGGCGACTGCGTGCACATGGAGTCTGCTTTTCCCGGTCACCCGATAGATCTGGGTGATGGTATCCTTCTGCCTTAAGATCTCTGTCACCTCCGGCAAGGCATCCGGCGCAGTCTCGATTTCAAAATAACAGGAGACCGCGCCGCTGATCTTCTGGGGATTGATAATCGTCGTATATTCTTCTATAATCCCTCTCTTCTCCAGCGCCTGCACCCGCATCTTTACCGCCACCCGCGAGATTCCAATCTTCTGCCCGATCTCCGAATAGGACATCCTGGCATTCTGAATCAAAAGCTGGACGATCTTCTGATCCAGCTCATCCAAGCCATCCAAAAACATCTATCCTTCTCTCCTTTCCGCTGTTCTTCTGCTGCTGCCTTAAAAATACTGTATTGATTCTCTGGTCATTATAACTTTAGAGGATTGAGGGCGTCAAGAGAAATACAACTTGACATCCCGTTTGAGTCCATCTATAATTGATTACGAATGTTAATTATATTATTACAAATAGAAAGTTGTGGATGGACAAATGGGAAATGAACTGACTCAGGGACCGGTAATGAAAACCATGCTGCGGTTTGCCGTTCCCATGATCCTGGGGGATCTTCTGCAGCAATGCTACAATATTGCGGATACACTGATTGTTGGGCGTTTTCTGGGTGCGGATGCCTTGGCTTCCGTAGGGTCAGCGTTTTCGCTGATGACGTTTCTGACCTCGATCCTTCTGGGGCTTTCCATGGGGAGCGGTACCGTCTTTTCCATCCGGTACGGGCAAAAGGATACCCAGGGGCTGAAGGAAGGGATTCTTGCCTCCTTTACGCTCCTGGGTATCGTCGCCGTCTTTCTGAATCTCATTGTTTTTGCCGGAATTGACTGGATCATCTGGGTGCTCCGCACGCCGGAGGATCTGGTGGAACTGATGCGGGAATATCTGATTGTGATCTTTGCAGGGATCATCGGAATTTTTCTCTACAACTTTTTCGCCTCCCTGCTCCGTTCCCTTGGAAATTCCATCGTTCCTTTGGTATTTCTCGCCGTCTCTGCCTGCTTAAACATTGTGCTGGATCTCTACTTTGTGGCAAGCTTAGACCGCGGTGTAGCGGGAGCCGCGGAAGCCACCGTCATTTCCCAATACGTCTCAGGGATCGGGATTGCCATCTATACTAAAATCAAATTCCCGGATCTTTTGCGGTTTGGAACATCGGTGCGTCTCCGGATGGACCGCATCCGGGAGATCACCAGCTTTTCCGCTTTGACCTGCCTCCAGCAGTCCATCATGAACTTAGGGATCCTGGCAGTGCAGGGCTTGGTGAACAGCTTTGGAACCACCGTCATGGCTGCGTTTGCCGCAGCAGTGAAGATCGATGCCTTCGCTTACCTGCCGGTGCAGGATTTCGGGAACGCCTTTTCCATCTTTACCGCGCAGAATTTCGGAGCCGGAAAGACCGACCGGATCAAAAAAGGAATCCGCGTTGCCTTCCTGGTCTCCCTGGTGTTCGGCGTCATCAGCTCCCTGGCAGTTTTCTTCCTTGCAAAACCTTTGATGATGCTTTTCATCGATGCATCGGAGTCCGCCGTCATCGCGGAAGGCGTCCGCTATCTCCAGATTGAAGGTTCCTTCTATTATCTGATCGGATTTTTGTTCCTGCTCTACGGCTTATACCGGGCGCTTGGAAAGCCCGGGATGTCCGTAGTGCTCACCATCGTCTCCCTTGGGCTTCGGGTGCTCCTGGCATATACCTTCTCAGCCATCCCTGCCTTGGGCGTAGTGGGAATCTGGTGGTCCATCCCCATCGGCTGGGTGCTGGCGGATGCGCTGGGAATCGGATATTATCTGGCAAAACGGAAAACACTGTGTCCGTAAAGCTTTGCGCTTAATATTTTTTCATCAGTCTTCGGAAGATCACATCTCCGATACACAGCTGAAACACGAAATAAATCCCCAGAATCACCACAAACAGATTCCAGTTTTCCACAAACCCCAACTGTCCAAGCACACAGATTGCCACCATCAGGACGCTGATGCCGCAAATTCCAACACAATAGGCATAGCGTCCTGCCCGGTCCCGGACTTTTTCCTTCAACTCATCATGAAGCTCGATCCGCTCGTACTCCAGCTTTTCTCTCAGACGGTCCTTGTTCTTCGGATGCGACCAGTAAAGATATTTTCCGGTCAGCATCAGTCCACAGCCGATCATTCCCCCTGCCAATCCGATCATCATGGCTTCCAGCCTGGTATCAAACAGCACCGCCGCCACAAGAGCAATCAGACCGATGGACAATTCGGTAATTCCTATGATCAGATTATTTTTCTTCATCCTGCTTCCTCCCTTCATAGATGAAAATCTCTTCAATTCTTTTCCCAAAGAAATCCGCAATGGCGAACGCCAGCTCCAGCGAGGGATTGTACTTTCCGTTCTCAATGGAGCTGACCGTCTGCCTGGAAACTCGAAGTGCTTTTGCAAGCTCTTCCTGGTTCAGTCCCATATCTCTCCTCAATTCTTCCACTTTGTTTTTCAACTGGCGCCTCCTTTTTGTCAAGTTTCCTTTACATCTTCAATATATCAGATCCCACTCGGGATGTCAAGTTTCTTTTACATCATAATCGAATCATATCACCGTCCAGCCCTCAGACCCATTGGCTCTGCCGACTTCACGGCTGCCTTCCGGGCGTATCGCGCAAAAAAGCCTCCTACCGGATTGGTAAAAGGCTTCTGTATACTTATCTTATATTTATTTTAATCCGCGCGCCGCCCTTCGAACATTCACCATAGGCGTTACTCTTACAGTTAACTCAGCCCAGGCGCCCTTACGGCACACAGAAGGTTCTGCTTAGTGCTGCTACATTCCTGTCCTGACACGGTTCACAGATTCCTGTTGCGTAAGACCCAGGCGTCAACGCCACTTATAAAAGGCAGCCCTACAATGAGAAATCCTCGGTTTGGCATGACCCCTGCTGTAGCGGATTGCAGGTACAGGGCACCGCTATCTCCCCGGCTGCGCGGAAGCTTTATAACAAAATTACACTTGAATACTATAACCTGAAATTGGGGTTTTGTCAACCGCCAAAGTGTGCTAAAATAAGACCTTGACTGAAGGCAATATTTATTCTATACGAAAGGACTTCTGATTATGCCAGTTTTTGATTTCAAAAATACGCCTGACAAGCCTCAGGTTCCCCAGTGCACCTATACCGTGTTCTATTCGGATCATTCCGAGACCTCTGCCGAGTCTCCCATCCTGGTCTTAGACAATTCCTTAGGACAGCTCAAACACCATACCAGCGGCGTCTTTACCAATCCTGCGGTACAGACTTCTTTTGAATTTAAAGGAGAGACCGGCACGGTTCAGGCAGATATCCTGAAAATCGACGCCCGGTTTGTCAGCCTCTTGAAATGGCTGGGCGAGAACCACATCACCGTCCGTCTCTCCGGTGCGGACCGTGACGAAGGATATGCCGTCTACAAGATCCGTGAGATCGCCTTTGGCGGAGGATCTAAGCTTTCCGCCGAGGACGGGTTCCTGCAGTTTATGATCGAACGTCTCCTCTCAAGCGATGCGCCGCCTGAGGAAATCCCGGAAGAAGAGGAGGAGGAAACCGGAGACAGCATGAAGCTGACCAGTATCCAGAGCATTACGGACTTCATCACCTGTGCAGGACGTACCCTCCCAGACAATATCCGTCTCTGGGCGAGAAGGAATCTGGCGGTTGCCCGCTCCAACGAGGTATCTGCGGAGGAACGCCGCCATGCCCAGAGGGCGCTTTCCATTATGATGAATATCCATTGGAAGAGCAATTATTTCCAGCCCATCGATCCCGACGAGGCGAGGAGGATTCTGGATGAGGAGCTCTACGGGATGGAACAGGTAAAGCAGCGGATCATAGAGACTATCATCCAGATCAACCGCACCCATACCCTGCCAGCCTACGGTCTGCTTCTGATCGGACCTGCCGGCACCGGAAAATCACAGATCGCCTATGCGGTGGCACGCATCCTGAAGCTTCCCTGGACGACGCTGGATATGAGCTCCATCAACGATCCGGAGCAGCTGACCGGAAGTTCCAGGATCTATGCCAACGCAAAGCCCGGAATCATCATGGATGCCTTTTCCATGGCTGGGGAATCCAATCTGGTCTTCATCATCAACGAGCTGGACAAAGCAGCTTCCGGAAAAGGAAACGGCAATCCCGCCGACGTCCTTTTGACCCTGCTGGACAACTTAGGCTTCACAGACAACTATATCGAGTGTATGATCCCCACGGTGGGCGTCTATCCCATCGCCACAGCCAACGACAAAACTCAGATCAGCGCGCCTTTGATGTCCCGTTTCGCAGTGATCGAGCTTCAGGACTATACCCCTGAGGAAAAGAAAGTGATCTTCTCCCAATACGCTCTTCCAAAGGTTCTGAGAAGGATCGGCATGAAGGATTATGAGTGCGTGCTCACTGACGAAGGGCTTGACACCGTCATCGACCTCCATAAAAATACCAGCGGCATCCGTGATTTGGAGCAGGCTGCGGAACATCTGGCAGCCAACGCCTTGTATCAGATCGAGGTCAACCATGTGGACTCCGTATGCTTTGATGGGGAGATGGTGCGGGAGCTGCTGCTTTGATTTTCTTCTAAAAGCATAGATTCCAGCACAGCGTCCGATAAAGAACTGCACCAATCATGTACCAATTATGTCAAATGTTTTTCGAATATGCAGGTCAAACAACGTAGGCGCAGCAGGTTACGCTGAGACTTTTTGACCTGTGCAATTGGAAAACAGGCAAGTGATAGGTGCAGTTATTTTGTGACGATGTACTGGTGCCATGTGGTGCTGGAATGTTGCTGTCGAAATCTCTCTGGTACCGGAATCTTTCTGGTGCCGGGATCTTTTTGGTGCCTGGATCTTTCTGGTGCCGGGTTCTGAGGGTTTATGGTAAGGATGAGGAATCGTTGGACAGGCATTGGAGACGGTGGGGTTATGACGGCGAGTTCACTCCTTTTTTTGAAATGATGCGATGTGAAATGAGATGAGAGGTATTTTTTAGAAGCTATTGTGAAAAATGGTTGAAACAGGGAAGATTCTATGTAATTATATAAATGTGGATGTACCGTTTAAATTGAAAAATTTATTCTTGACAGAAGTTTACTCCTAGAGGGGTATAACTTGCTGACGGTGGCACTGTTGATTTCAGGAAATACTTGATCTCGGAGGTAGTGCTACAGTTGGTTTCCCTACCATTCGAATCAAGATTTCATTTATCGCGGGGAGTTTGAACTAGTCCTTCTACCATTCAAAATACGATTTCTCGGTTTCAGGGAGTAGTTCATCCGGCAACTCTACGATTCAAATCTGCTTTTCTCGGTTTCAGGGGGTAGTTCATCCGGCGGCTCTACGATTCAAATCTACTTTTCTCGGTTTCAGGGGGTAGTTCAACTAGCTCTTCTACCATTCAGATCTATATTTCTTGGTTTCAGGGGGTAGTTCATCCAGCAACTCTACGATTCAAATCTGCTTTTCTCGATTTC
>DVFT01000189.1 GCA_018713105.1 Candidatus Limivivens merdigallinarum
TGAAAGTGAGAGAATGATCGGGGAGGCAAAAAAGCGGAATCCGGGGGAAGGGATCACCTATCGGGTCTGCGGGATGGAGGAATACGAGTATCCTGAAAAGACTTACGACCTGGTGGTATCCAACCTGGCGCTCCACTATGTGGAAGATCTGGAGGACATCTACCGCAAGGTTTTCAGAACTTTGAAGAAAGGGGGGATCTTCCTGTTTAATATCGAGCATCCCGTCTTTACGGCTGGGGTGAAGGAGGACTGGATTTATGACGCCAAGGGAGCGCCTTTGTACTGGCCGGTAGATGATTATTTTTATCCGGGGGAGAGAGTGACCAGCTTTCTCGGGCAGGAGGTCAGTAAACAGCACCATACGCTGAGCCAGATCCTGATGGGGCTGCTCCGAAACGGCTTTGCGCTGGAGGCCGTGGAGGAGGCAAGACCCTCGGAGGAAATGCTTGCCCTTCCCGGCATGAAGGACGAAATGCGCCGTCCCATGATGCTTTTGGTGAAGGCAAAAAAAGGATGAAATTCTTGTAGGATTTCCCCTTGACATAAAGAATTATAACTGTTATATTATATATAGAACAAATAAAGGTTCCCCGGATCCGTCCGGGGATATTTTATAGCGGCATAGAAAAGGAATGAAGGTGATAATCATGGCAGCGAAAAGAGATTATTATGAAGTCCTTGGAATAAACAGAAATGCTGACGAGTCAGCGATCAAGAAGGCATACAGAAAATTAGCGAAGAAATATCATCCGGACAGCAATGCAGGGAATCCTGCGGCAGAACAGAAATTTAAGGAAGTGACAGAAGCCTACACGGTGCTGAGTGACCCTGAGAAGAGAAAGATGTACGACCAGTTTGGCCATGCAGCCTTTGACGGAGGCGCTTCGTCTTATGAGAATGCCGGGGCAAATAACGGGAACGGCGGCTACCGGGAATATCATTTTGAAGGAGACATGGGGGATTTCTTCAAAGATCTCTTCGGAAACAAATTCCATGGAAGTCATGCCGCAGGCAGCGGTTTCGGAAGCGGAAGCTTCTACGGGGAGGATATGGATGAGATGTTCGGCGGCGGTTTCAGAAGCGGCAGCTTTGGCGGCTTTGGACGGCAGGGCAGGGGCTTTGCCATGGATGGAGAGGATCTTCACGCAGAGGTGAGCGTGACCTTTGACGAGGCAGCTTTCGGCTGTGAGAAGGTCATCCGCCTCCAGAGCTCGGATGGAAGCATCCAGTCCCTGCAGGTCCACATTCCGGCAGGGATCGAGAGCGGCAAGAGTATCCGGCTCCGTGGAAAAGGGATGCCGGGAAGAGGCGGCGGTCACGCCGGGGATCTGCTCCTGAAAGTCCAGGTACAGGAGAAACCCGGATTCGAGCGGAAAGGCATGGACGTCTATACCACGGTGCGGATTCCGTTTGCCACTGCAGTGCTGGGCGGAGAGGTGAAGGTTCCCACCCTGAATGGTTTTGTACTGTGTACGGTCAAAGCGGGAATGCAGTCCGGTACGAAGATCAGGCTTCGCGGAAAGGGCATCGTCTCCATGAAGGATCCGTCCCAGTATGGAGATCAGTATGTGACCGTCCAGATCGACGTTCCAAAGGATCTGTCCTGGGAGGCAAAGCAGAAGCTGAAAGAATTCCAGGAATTATGCAAAGGAAAAGGCAGCAGGTTTGGCAATAGCGCGGCTTAACCTGCCGCCTTTTTTTGAAGGCGCAGGTAGAAGCATACAGCCACCGCAGACACGATCAGCTCCGTTGCCGGATAGGTCAGCCAGACTCCGGTCATGCCGGACAGGGAGGACAGAAGGAACGCCATGGGAATGATGAGCACCAGCCCGCGCAGCAGGGATACCACATGGGCGGGGAGGGCTTTTTCCACAGAGGTAAAATACGTGGAGATCAGGATGTTGTATCCCACGAACAGATTGGAGGTAAAGTAAAGCTTAAGCCCCGCCACTGCAATCCTCTGAAGTTCCGGATTGCGCTCGCTGTTGAATACCATGGCGATGGGATCGGCGAACAGGAGGGTGATCAGGTAGAGGACGACGGACAGTACCACCGTCACCAGCATTCCATAATTCAGGAAGGTACGCAGAGATTTGGTATTCGCTCTTCCGTACTCACGGCTGAGCAGAGGCTGGACTCCCTGGGCGATTCCGGTGTAGATGGATACGATGACCAGGGAAATGTTTGCGATCACGCCGTAGGCTGCCACCCCGGTATTGCCGATCAGGCCAAGGATGATGGCGTTGAATACGATCATGACGATCCCGGAGGAGATCTGTGCCAGCAGGGAAGGAAAGCCCAAAGAGAAGGTGATCTGGATCGGTTTCAGCTTCGGAGCGGTCTCTACCAGATGGAAGCCTTTGTTTCTCTTAAGCCAGTGGGGTGTCATGATGAGAATGCCGATCACAGGGGCGAGGCCGGTGGCAAGCACTGCGCCGAAGATTCCCATCTTCAGGGGGAACATGAATACGTAGTCCAAGATGATGTTGGAAAAACTTCCGCAGACAGTGGCAGCCATGGAGAGCTGCGGGTTGCCGTCGTTCCGGACGAAGCAGAGCAGGACATCATTGAAGATGAAGGCAGGCGAAAACAGCAGCAGGACCTTCAGGTACGTATTCGTCATCTCAAAGACAGCAGCGTCTGCTCCCAGGAGGGAAGCAAGATTTTCGGACAACAGAAGACCGACCAAAAAGAACAGGACGGAAAAGACGACGGACAGATAGCAGGTGTTGGTAAACACCATATTCGCTTCCTTGTCCTTTCCCTGGCTTTTGCAGACGGAAAAGCGTGTGGCGCCGCCCATGCCCAGCATCAGTCCGGTTCCGTGGATAAAGTTGTAGGCGGGGATGGCAAGATTCAGCGCAGCCAGCCCGCTGGTTCCAAGACTTTGGGACACAAAGAAAGTGTCTGCCAGGATATAGCAGGACATTGCCAGCATTCCGAGGATGCTAAGCAGCGTGTACTTTGTAAATTCCGGTAAAGCTTTTACAGGTTCCATGTGCAGTGTACTCCTTTAATTCTGGAAAATCATCTGCCGTACAAGTGAAAAAGCGCTGAAACACTGTATCTTCAAGGCCTATCGATACAGTCTCCAACGCTTTACCCGGCGGCAAATTCTATCTTCCGTTTAAAATCCATACAAGAATACCAGAAGAACCTTTTAATGTCAAGAAAAATTTAAAAAGACTTACAAAAATGCAAGGATGATGTAAGGCAAATCGATGGCAGTTCCCACTGGAATCTAGTATACTGGCAGTGTTCCAAAAAACAGGTACTCAGACAGAAAAGAGGAACGTCATGAAAGAAAAAATCAAAGATATCCTGTTCCAGCTGCAGGCAGGGATCCGCATAGTGCTGCTGGTGGTCTTTCTTCTGCTTCTAGCGGTTTTCTTTACCCTGATCCAGGGCGTCAAGTTCGTGGGGGATCTGCTGCTGCGAAAGCGAAGATCTTAGCACCCAGACAGATACAGATCCTCCGTTTACAGGAAACTCCGCGCAGCCGTTGTCGCCGATGACAATCTCTTCCACGCGGTTTCCCAAAAGATCTACGAAAACGGCATGGGCGAATTGGGCGCCCACACACATAGTCTTCCGGTTTTCGGGACCGTCGGTGAGGATCACGGCACAGCTGCTGCCCGCGTGTTCTTTGTCGCCGCAGTAAGTCCATCCGATCACATCGGGGCTGTCCAGATAGTCGATCCGGGGACCGTAGGCAAAGGTCTGACGCGCCGACAGGAGGGCGGGAAGTTCTTTGACCGGAGCGATGTGATCGTGGGGAATTCCGTAGAGATCCCCGTAAAAGACGCAGGGAATCCCCTCTTCCCGGAGCAGGATAGAGGCATAGGCGATGGGCTTGCACCAGGGAGCCACCCAGGATTCCAGAGCCTGCCCTGGCTGGGTGTCGTGATTGTCCACGAAGGTCACGGCAAAATCCGGCCGTGTCCCCACCAGGGTGTTGTTAAACAGTGTCCGAAGGTCGAAGGAACCGTTGGCGGAGGACAAGGCAAAAAATTTGAAATGCAGCGGTACGTCAAACAGCGACATCACAGCGCCGCATTCGTCCAGATAATGGGTGAGGGAGGAAAGCTCAGGCTTCCAGTATTCTCCTACGGCAAAGAGGTCCCGTCCGCTTTCCCGGCGAAGCCTCAAGAGCCATTGGGTGAAAAAGGAGAATCGGATATGTTTGACGGCGTCCAGGCGGAAGCCGTCTGCCTGGGTGACGGACAGGTACCAGCTGCCCCATCGGTTCAGCTCCTCTGCCACGGCAGGGTTGTCCATATCCACATCGGCGCCCATCAGGTAATCATAATTTCCCTTTTCAGAATCCACCTCGTCATCCCATGTTTTTCCCACAAATCCATAGACCGCCTTTTGCTTTCGCTTGGCGTCCCAGTCGGTTCCGTCGAAACAGGAAGCGTCCCAGGTGAAATCCGAGTATTTCCCATTGCGCCCCGGAAAGGTAAAACGGGTCCAGGCGGTGATCTTTTCCGGAGGGCTGATGGTTTGGTTCCGGTTCTCACTGTTGTCGATCTGCACCTCGATCTCTTCCGTAGCGTCGGCTCCCATCTTGTGGTTGAGGACAATGTCCGGGAGAACCTCTATCCCTTCTTTGTGCAGGGCGTGGATGGCGGCGAGGTATTCCTCCTTCGTCCCGTATTTGGTCCGGGTGCTGCCTTTTTGGTCAAACTCACCCAGGTCATACAGGTCGTATACGCCGTATCCCACATCCTCACTGCCAGCCTGCCCCTTGTATGCCGGAGGAAGCCACACCTTGGTGAACCCAAGCTGGGCAAGGCTTTTGGCTTTGGCGGCTGCTTCCTTCCACAGGGAGCCGTCGGAAGGAAGGTACCATTCAAAAAACTGTAAGTTCGTCTGATGTTTCATAGGTCATTGTGTCTCCAATCTGTAAGGATACGTCTATCATATCACGGGAGAGTGGTTTCGGATAGAGTGATTCTTAAGAAGAAGTTTGCAGCTTACGAGGGCCTTTCTGCGTTCAAGATTTATTTGGTGGATGTGGGGCTGCTCCGCCGCATGGCACAGCTATCGCCTACAGCCTTCGGTGAAGGCAACCGCCTGTTTACGGAATTTAAGGGGGCACTGACAGAGAACTTTGTGCTGCAGACGTTGATCACACAGTTTGAAGTAACCCCCAGATATTGGAGCCAGAACAATCCTCCTTATGAAGTGGACTTCCTGATCCAGCGGGAAAATGATAGTTTTCCCATCGAGGTCAAATCCGAAACCAATACCACCAGCAAAAGCCTGAAAAAATTCAAGGAACTGTTCCCGGATCGGCTGATTGGGGCGGCGTTGGAGCAGAGAAAAGGAGGAGGCCTTGTGATATAGAATACAAAGCTGCATAAAATGAGGGGGAAGAAAGAAAACAGAGGATCCAGACATGAAATTCGCAGTGGCAACAGGAAAACGAAAATGGATGTACCCCACCCCGCAGGGCGCAGTGGAGGAGAACAGCCAAGACAGCTGCCCAAATGCCCATCCGGGAAACGCTTCCGATGAAATCCTAAATGGCTGGGCGGTGGGAATCTTGAAGGAAGGAGCGGGCTGGTATCAGGTGGTCACCCACTATGGCTATCAGGGCTATGTATCCGGGAAAGGGCTGCTCTTGGTATCGGCAGAAGAGCTTATGGAGCGGGATCATAAGGGGGAGATGTGTATCGTTGACCGGGGAGCGGCAGATCTGCTCGCAGAACCGGGCGTAAGGGCAAGGATCCTTAAGACCCTGCCGAAGGGGAGTTTTGTAAGGCGGATGGGGGAAGCGGCGGACGGATATGGGAGGGCAGAGCTTGCAGACGGGAGTCGGGGATATCTTCCTTTGGTTTCTCTGAGGAGACGGAGAGATAGCGATGAATTCCTGTATAGAGGCAGTACTGCCGGAGATTTCCTGAAGCAGCGGGAAAAGAAAAAGGGGTGGGTGAAGAGGGAGGCAGACCTTCGGAAGCGGCTGACCGCCAATGCGAGGTCGTGGCTTGGGATCCAGTACCGGTGGGGAGGAAAAAGCGGAGAAGGGATCGACTGCTCGGGGCTGGTGTTTATGAGCTACCTCTTCGAAGGAATCCTGATCTACCGGGACGCGGTTCTGCGGGAAGGATATCCGGTCAAAGGGATCCATCCCAAGGAAGCCAGGATGGGGGACCTTCTCTATTTTCCCGGTCATGTGGCAATGTATCTGGGAGACGGGAAATACATCCACAGCACCGGGAATGAGCGAAGCTTTGGATGCGTGATCAACAGCCTGAAAAGGGAAGACGCGGAGTACCGGCAGGATCTTGCGGCAAAGCTTCTGGGAGCGGGGAGTATTTTTGACGGCAAAGAACATTTGGGGGCTGTCCTCTTGGAGAAAAATATGAGATAATAGCTTTTGCAGAGAAAAACAGACCATCGAGAGAAGGAGAGCAAACGCTATGAAGTACGATTTTACTACGATTATGGACCGGAGCGGCAGGGACTCTATTGCCGTTGACGTTCCTTTTGAGATACCGGAGGCGAAGGAGGGATTTGACCGGATTCCCATGTGGGTGGCGGACATGAATTTTCCCACGGTGCCCACGGTTCAGAAGGTAATGACCGAGAGAATCCAGCATCCGGCATTCGGCTATTTCCGTCCCAGGGAGGAATATTACCAGGCAATCATCCGCTGGCAGGAGAGACGCCATAAGGTGAGCGGGCTGAAGACGGAGCACATCGGCTATGAGAACGGCGTGCTGGGCGGCGTTGTCAGCGCGCTGAATGTCTTCTGCTCCAAGGGAGACAAGGTGCTCCTCCATTCCCCCACTTATATTGGATTTACCAACGCGCTGACCAACAATGGCTACGAGATCGTCTTAAGCCCGCTGAAACGGGATGAGGAAGGGATCTGGAGGATGGATTTTGAAGATATGGAGAGGAAGCTTCAGGAGCATCATATCCACGCGGCGATTTTCTGCTCCCCCCATAATCCCAGCGGCAGAGTATGGGAGCGCTGGGAGATCGAGAGAGCTATGGAGATTTATGAGAGGAACCGGGTCTATGTGATCTCCGATGAGATCTGGTCCGACCTCATTCTGGGAGAATATGAACACATTCCCACCCAGTCCGTTTCCGAAGATGCGAAAATGAGGACGGTTGCGCTCTATGCCCCCTCCAAAACCTTCAACCTGGCAGGACTTGTGGGGTCTTACCACATCATCTACGATCCGTGGATCAGAGAGAGGGTGGAGAAGGAGTCCTCCCTGTGCCATTACAATGAGATGAATGTCCTGTCCATGTATGCTCTTATCGGAGCCTATCAGGAGGAGGGCTATGAATGGGTGGAGGAACTCTGCCAGGTGCTGACCGGAAACGTGGAGTTTGCCTATGGGTACATCAAAGATCACTTCCCGGGCGTGTCCCTGATGAAGCCCCAGGGTACCTACATGCTCTTTTTGGACTGCGGGGAATGGCTGAGGGAACACAAAATGACCCTTCAGGAATTGCTGGACCGCGGAATGGAATACGGAGTGATCTGGCAGGACGGGCGCCCGTTCCACGGAGAAACTTCCATCCGAATGAATCTGGCGCTGCCGAGAAGCCGGGTGGAAGAGGCGTTTGAACGGCTGAACCGATATGTATTTAGAAAACTTTAATAGATCTTTCACAGAAGTTCCATTGAGAAAAGAGGCAGTTTGGGACTATAATACCAGACATAGGAACAAGATAACCGAAGGAACTTTTGTGAAAGGAGTATCTGTGTATGTACAGATTTTTAGGATGGATAGAGAATCATGATAGGTTGGGAGATTGGCTGAAAGAGCTTTTGGTGCGGGCTGGAATCTTAAAGCCCGTCAGGGTCAGAGCCAGATAGAGACAGGAATACGGGCAGGCTTCCGTTGGTTGGGAGCCTGCCCGTTTTGTCAGATGAATCAGAGTTACTGGGGGTTGGGATCCAGCCCCTTCTTGAACACGGTCATCATCTCCCGGGTCAGGCTGATGCCTTCCGGGTCGTCGGGGACTTCGCTTCGGTCTACCCACTGGGCAAGGGAAAGCTCCTGTTCGTCCAGGGTGATTCTGCCGTCGCCGTCCACATCGCAGAAGAAGCCCATCAGCAGGGTGTCCGAGAAGGACCAGGGCTGGCTTTTGTAGAAGGTCAGGTTTTTTACTTTCAGCCCTACTTCTTCCATGACTTCCCGGCGGACCGTATCCTCGATGCTTTCGCCGATCTCAGCAAAGCCAGCCACCAGGGCATACCGCGTATAATCCCGGTTGGCATATTTGGTCAGGAGGATCTGATCGTTGTTCCGCACGCCCACGATGACTGCGGGACAGATCTTCGGATATTCCACATTTCCACAGTTCGGGCAGACCAGGGCGCGTTCCCGGCTGCTGTGCTCTGCCGGAGTGCCGCAGTAGCCGCAGTAACGGCGGTGACAGTACCAGTCGTAGAGCTGATGCCCGGTGACAGCGGCGAAAGCGAGGAAGCGGGGCATGGCGGTCCGGAAATAGGAAAGCGTTACAATTTTTCCGTTGGGAAAGGAAGGAAGCAAGTTTTTAAGCTCCAGGGAGTGTTTGGGGAAATAAAACCCGACTTCGTCGATGGAGAAGAGATAGGCAGCTTCCTCCCCGCTCCAGTCCGGAAAATCCGAAAAGCGGGGAAAGGTAAATCCCTCCTCCGTCTCCAGGATCAGAATCTGCCTGCCGTGAAAGCAGAGGACGAAGCTTTCGGGAGACGGGGAAAGGGGATGGTATTCGTTATGGTAAATATGTGGGGCAATATCTTGAATCATGGGGAGAACCTCCTTCTTTTTCTTTGGCGTTAGGATCTACGGCGTCTGCCGTACCGGCAATCAGAAAACAAACTGCACCAGCAGCATGTAACATATCGTTCCTCCTGCAATGGAAAGCAGCATCTGCCGTTTCCAGAGATGGAGAACGACGACCGCCAGGATGGATATGAGTTCCGGGATTGCGTGGCTGCCTGTGAAAATGCTGACATTTCTCAGACAGTAGATGACCAGAAGCCCGAATACGGCAGCCGGGAGTACCTTTCCCAGGTACTGGATGTATTTCGGTGTCGGTCGGTTGGAAGAAAAGATCGCAAAAGGCAGGAAGCGGGTAACCATGGTTCCCAGGACGACCAGGGCGATCGTGATGATCTGTTGGGTAAAGGTCATGAGAGTTCACCGCCTTTCTCAAGCCTTCCGCGAAGCAGCGTCAGGGCGATCAGGATAGCGAGCATGGATGGAATCATAAAGCCATCCGCACCGAAGGCGATCAGGCAGATCAGGGAGAGCAGCAGCCCCAGAAGGGAGCTGGTATGGTTCTTTTCCTTCAGCCACTGTTCCAGGAAGATAACCACAAACATGGCGGTCATGACAAAGTCCAGCCCTTCTGTGTCAAATTCGATCAGGGAGCCTAAGACGCCGCCCAGGGTAGCGCCGAAGAACCAATAGAAATGGTTCAAAAGGGTGACAAAGAACATAAACCAGCCCCGGTCCACATCCTCTGGAATGTTGGCAGTGTAGTTGATGGAAAAGGTCTCGTCACACATCCCGAAGATCAGATAGATTTTTTTTAAGCCCAGCCCCTTGAACTTGTCCAGCATGGAGATCCCGTAGAACAGGTGGCGGGCATTGATCAAAAGCGTCATGGTGAATGCCTGCAGGGGATTGAAAGCGCCCAGCAGCATATTGACAGTGACAAATTCGATGGAGCCGGCAAAAATCGTCAGGCTCATCAGCATGGGATACCAGAAGCTGAAGCCCGATACATTCATGTAAATGCCGTAAGTCAGCCCCAAAAACCAGAAACCGGCAAAAATGGGGATTGTGTAGGGGAAAGCGGTCTTCAGCGCTTTGAAACGTACCGATGTCATGATAAAACATCCTCCTTTGAGGTTTCAGTGATTCACAGTACACTAGTGTACGGTCTCATTCACATTTCGCATAATGACTTGTCTGAATTTCCATCTGCTGCGTTGTCGTCAATCGCCGATGCCACCGCATCGCCTCATTCCTCCGCCTTGCAGAGTGAAAATTCATTCTACGTCATTATGCTGAAAGTGAATGATACAGTACACTAGTTTATCATGGGAAAGGGAGAAGTTCAATAGTTACCAAAAAAAGCAGTGGAAACCTGTATGCCAAAAGAGTATAATAGGTTTATGAGCACTAACAGGTAAACAATAACCAGGAGAGGAGTGCGCACGTGATCGATAAAGAGGAAATGGGAAGAAGGATTCGGGAGCACAGGGAAAAGAGGGGGATGACCCGTGAGGAGATGGCGGAGCTGATCGAAAGCCCGCCAGGAGAACTGGAGCGCTGGGAGAAAGGGGAATCGGTTCCTGATTTGGAACAGTCCCAACGGATTGCCGCTGTCTGCGGGACGACGGTAGACAAGCTGCTCAACCGGCGCAAACCCGGCACCCACAAGATGTTTCACGAGAAGAAAATGTACACGTATCTCAAAGGAGTGGCAAACAGCCGGGATCTTATGGAGACGCAGAAAGCCCTGATTTATGCCCGGGACAGGCATGCCAACCAGTTTCGGAAGGAAGGGGTTCCCTACATCGTACATCCTCTGGCGATGGCGTGCAACGCCCTTGCAATGGGGCTGTATGACGACAATTTGCTTGCCACCATCCTGCTCCACGATGTCTTAGAGGACTGCGGAGTGAAGGCGGAAGAGCTGCCGGTCAACGATACGGTAAAGAGAGGCGTAGAGCGGATGACCTTCCGCATACGGGAGGGCGAGACCAAGCAGGAAGCCATGGAGAGATACTATGGAGAACTCATAGACAGCAAGGAAGCGTCTATCACCAAGCTGATCGACCGCTGCCACAACGTGTCCTCCATGTCCCAGGCTTTTTCCAAGGAAAAGCTAAGGGAGTACATCCAGGAGACCAGGGACTATGTCCTTCCCTTTATCAAGAGGGTCAAACGGAATTACCCGGAATTGACGGATGTCTGCTTTATTTTGAAATATCATATCCGCAGCGTGGTGGATTCCATCGAAGCAGTCATGGCGCTGTATGAGAAGGAGGAGTCATCCGGGCAGGAAGGGTGAAGCCATGAGGCAGGCACGTCCGTAACTTTGACAGAGGAAATCAACAAATACCCCTTGGGGGTTCCAGGAAAGCAGAGCTTTTTGGATTCCCCAAGGGGTATTTTTGGAATCGGTTATGGTTTCTGGTAGAGGACCCGGATGGAATTGAGGACGCAGATCATGGCGACGCCGGTATCGGCGAACACTGCCATCCACATATTGGCAAAGCCAAAGAGACCGAGCAGCAGTACCAGAGCTTTGATGACCAGGGCGAATACCACGTTCTGACGGGCGATCCGGCATGCCTGGCGGGCGATGGAGAGGGATTTGGGAACCGCGTCCAGCCGGGAGGTCATAAATACCACGTCGGCAGCTTCGATGGCAGCATCTGCACCGCTTCCCATGGCGGCGCCCACGTCGGCACCGGCAAGGACCGGAGCGTCATTGATGCCGTCTCCCACGAACATGACGCTGCCGTGGGCGGCGCGGATACTCTGAAGCCTGGCAAGTTTATCCTGGGGAAGGAGCCGCGCATGGACTTCGTCGATCCCGGTAGCCTCTGCCACAGCCTTTGCATTACTGTCCGCGTCCCCGGTCAGCATGGCGGTGACGATACCCTGGGAACGGAGGGAGGAGATGGCAGAGGCGGCTTCCTCCTTGATGGTGTCTGCGATCACGAGGGTACCAAGGAAGGAACCGTTCAAAGCGACGAATACCTCGGTGCCGTACTGCGGATCCACAGAATGCATGGGGACGCCAAAGCGGTTCATAAGCTTTCGGTTTCCCACGAGAACCTCCCCCAGAGTAAGCTCCGCACGGATTCCATGCCCTGGGATTTCCTCCACGGACGCCGGGGGTTCTATGGAAAGCCCGCGTTCTCTGGAGGCGGCAAGTATACTCTGGGCAATGGGATGGGTGGAATTTTGTTCCGCAGAGGACGCCAGGGAGAGTAGGGTGCCTTCGTCCGTTCCCGGCTCTGGAAGCACCTTTTGCAGCAGGAAGTTGCCTTCTGTGATGGTGCCTGTTTTATCCATGACGACGGCACGGACGTTTTTCATCGCTTCCAGAGAGATACCGCCTTTAAAGAGGATACCCCGCTTGCTTCCGGCACCAATGCCTGAGAAGAAGGCAAGGGGGACGCTTAAGACCAGGGCGCAGGGACAGCTGATGACCAGGAAGGTGACGGCGGTGTAGATCCAGTAGTTCCAGTTTCCGGTAAAAAGCGAGGGCAGGATGGCTGTCAGCAGCGCCAGAACGACCACAAAGGGGGTATAGACCCTGGCAAACCGGGTGATGAACCGTTCAATCTGCGGCTTGCTGGCGGCTGCGTTTTCCACGGAATCCAGGATTTTTGTCACCATGGATTCGTCCAGCGTCTTCTCCACGCGGATCTTCAGCACGCCGGAAGTATTGATGCAGCCGGAGATGACAGAACTCATTGGGCGGACGTTGACCGGAATTGGTTCCCCGGTGACCGGCGAGGTGTCAATCCGGCTTTCCCCATCCACGACGGTTCCATCCAGAGGAATCCGGTCGCCCGGACGGATCAGAAGGAGATCTCCAATCTTGGCATCTTCGGCAGGAATCACATGGGAATGGTCGCCGTGTACCTTGGTCACCACCTCAGGGCGAAGATCCACAGCCTCCATGATCTGAGAGCGGCTTCGCTCCACGGCGATCTCCTCGAAAAGCTCTCCGATGCGGTAGAACAGCATCACGCCCACCGCTTCCTTGAAATCTCCGATACAGATTGCGGCGATGGTGGCAAGGCTCATCAGGAAGTTTTCATCAAAAATGTTTCCGTGGAACAGATTTTTTACAGCGGTGATGACCACCTCTCCTCCCAGGATGACATAGGCAGCCAAAAGGGCGATGCCCGCCGGGATGGAAAAGGAAGCCAGACTTAGGCAGATCCCTGCCGCAAACAATACGGCGCCGGCCAGGATTGCGAGAAAATCCCTGCGGTTTTCGGAAGTAACCAGAGAGGGCTTCTTCCCGGTACGGCTGGAAGCTTCCGGGGAAATGCTTTTTGGCGCATCAGAGACAGGAGATACGGTTGGGGCTTGAGCCTGGCTGGAAAAACTGTCCGCCTGTCCTCTGGAACGCTCCCCGTTCCTGGTGCGCGGGAAAATCTCCACACCGGGTTCCACAGAAGCAGCCACGGCGCGCACCTGGTCCAAAATGCCATCGGGATCTTCTGCCGTGATCCTCAGCTGCTTGGTGGCAAAGGTCAGCGTCACCTCCTGAACCTCCGGCATAGCGGCGATTTTCCGCTCCACCGCAGCGGCGCAGTTGGCACAGTCCAGATTTTCTATGGTGTAAACTTTGCGCACTGCAGAAGCAGAGAGGGGACGGTGGGGAGAAGTCTCATGGGGGAT
>DVFT01000190.1 GCA_018713105.1 Candidatus Limivivens merdigallinarum
GGAGGATTGAGTGACATGATCATTGTTGGGGTAATTGTAATTGTGCTTCTGGCGCTTATCGCTATTGTTGTTTCGGGATATAAGAAGGCGCCGCCGGATACGGCATTTATTATTTCCGGTATGCGCAAAAAGATTATCATCGGAAAAGCGAGTGTAAAGGTCCCTTTCCTGGAGCGGATGGATAAGCTGAGTCTGAAGCTGATTGCCATTGACGTAAAAACTACAAATGCTGTGCCGACTGCAGATTATATCAATATCCAGGTAGATGCGGCTGTCAATGTAAAAGTTTCCAGTGAACCGGAAAAACTGGCCCTGGCTTCAGAAAACTTTCTGAACCAGAATACCCAGTATATCGCAAATATCGCCCGTGAAGTCCTTGAAGGAAACATGCGTGAGATCGTAGGCCGCATGCGGCTGGAAGAAATGGTCAGCGACCGGCAGAAATTCGCCAACCTGGTTAAAGAAAATGCAGAACCTGATCTTGGCGCGATGGGCCTGGACATCATCAGCTTCAATGTACAGAACTTTTCAGATGAGAATGGTGTTATTGAAGACCTGGGCATCGACAACATTTCCCAGATCAAGAAAAAGGCTGCTATTGCGAAAGCAGAGGCAGATAAAGAGATTGCTGTTGCCAAGGCGGAAGCTGACCGCCAGGCGAACGATGCCCGCGTAAATGCCGAACGGGAGATGGAAAAGAAAAATAATGAACTTGCCCTCCAGAAGGCTGACCTCAAGAAGCAGGCAGACACCAAGAAGGCGGAGGCGGATGCCGCTTATGAGATCCAGAAACAGCAGCAGCGGAAGGTGATTGAAATTGCTACCGCAGAAGCCAGCATCGCCAAGCAGGAGAAGGAGATCGTTCTCAAAGAGAAAGAGGCTGAAGTTCAGGAAAAGGAACTGGATGCCCGTGTCAAGAAGCAGGCGGAAGCGGAACGTTATGCGAAGCAGCAGCAGTCTGAAGCTGAGTTGTATGAGCGGCAGAAAAAGGCAGAAGCGGAAGCTTATGAAACGGAAAAGTCCGCAGTTGCCATGAAGTCCACAGCAGAAGCCCAGAAGTTCATCAAAGAACAGGAGGCTGCAGGTATCCGGATGGTCGGTGAGGCAGAGGCTGAAGCGATCCGGGCTAAAGGTATCGCAGAGGCGGAAGCCATGGAGAAAAAGGCTCAGGCGTATCAGAAGTATAATAACGCTGCGATGGCTGAAATGCTGATCAAAGTGCTGCCGGATATTGCTGGTAAGATCGCTGAGCCGCTGACAAAGATTGATAAGATTACAATCATCGGCGGAGGTGAAGACAACGGGGTTGCTTCCGTTGCAGGGAATGTACCGGCAGTGATGTCCAGGCTGTTCGAAACCATGAAGGAAACTGTTGGGATCGACCTGGCTGACCTGGTAAAGGCGGACAGTTATGATGCAAAAGTCAATCGGCATGTATCCATAGATATGGATCATGCGTCGGAATCAGCTGGAAATAAGAAAATTGGATCCAATTTTGGATCGGCTGAAATGGAAGGAGAAGATGAAAAATGAAGACTGTAATTATTGCAATGGCAGAGAAGCTGCCCGAAAACATGACAGCTCTGAAGGAACATATGTCGAAACAGGATTCCCTTTACATCCTTACGGAATCTGGAATGGTACCGGTTTCCTGTTTCCGGGAGCTGAATTCCCTGTCCTGCAGGACTGACTTCCTGACGGTGCCCGAAGAGAATCGGATGAATGTGATTCATCTGCTGGTTGGGCTGTCCGGCAAAGGATGTGATGAGGTATACGTTGTAGGACTGCCCGGTATCGGTAAGGACCTGAAGCTTTGCATTCCGGAAGGAATCGAAATTCCTGCCGTGAAGACTGGCATGACCTGTAATAGTCTTTTTACTGCCAAAGAAACATCAAAAGCACCTGTAAAGAGGACAAGACGGAAGAAGGCGGAAACTGCCGGCACTGAAAAGAAGGGTAAAGAAATTTCCAAGGAGCAGGAAACTGGTGATATTCCGGATAATGTTGAGACAGACGAAAATCCTGGCACAGTGGAAAATGGAGCCGATATCATTCCCATGGATTCTGGCGATATGAACGAGCCTGAACTGGTGTTGGATGAGGCTTCAGAAGAGAAGCCGGACATCACCCACTTCACGGAGCTTCTGTATGCCTACTGCGGGAAGGCAGCAGATATCAATGGCCGGGAAGAGGAGATTGCTACGGCAGTCGGAAAATGCATGAGCGACGTAAGCCTGGATATGATGCTCCGTATGTATGTACAGCCTGAAATCCCTGGGCTTTTTGATGTACTTAGCCAGCACTATAAAGAGCTGAAAGCTGCGCTGGAGTGATGATATTCTGTCCGGTGCTAAATTAACTGGCACCGGACGGCCTGCTTTTACCACTTATTTGTCGTAACAAACTAGTTTTTGAGGAGGTAACAGTATGAGCGAAAACTATTGGGATAGGGTCAATTTCCAGCAGATTACAATGCCTAAGCGGGAAAGCTGCCACTGGTAACAGTATGCAGATGAGAGCGCATTCAGAATGCACGACAGTAAAGGCAAACAAATGCCTGCGTTCCCTTAAAAAAAGGCTGTGTTCCAGTGAAAACTGCGATGCAACAGCCTGTGTTTTTCCTAAATCACGCTGCAGAATACGAAATAATAGAATTCAGCTTTGGGTTCCAGGCTGCATAAACATGGGAATCCCGGGCACGACTGGGTCCGCTGCCGGTAATGGCGCCAACGGGCGCTTTGGCAGGAAATTCCGAGCCGGGTGCTAT
>DVFT01000191.1 GCA_018713105.1 Candidatus Limivivens merdigallinarum
AGAACAATCCGAAATCTGAATGGTCAGAGATAGATACAGCGGATGTTTGTTTGGGGGTGTATTGCCCCGTTTGAATAGATTAGGAGGAAGGAGCAATGACGGAAATCACTGCCTGCAGCAGGACGACGGCATTGAAGATGATGGGAAGTGACGTCAAGGTCTGTGTATATAGCTGCGACAAGCAGGAAATCAGGGGTAAAATATACCACTGCAGCCTGAAGGAACCTATGGATTTCAGAGGAATTAGCGACATGATACTTAAGGTCGACAAGATTTATGACGATATTGGGTTCCCATTGGCAACTCCAGCGAGGAGAAGTATCAACCCAGGTGAAAGTACGGTACAGCCGCTTCGATATTACCACGATTTCAAGGATTTCGCATCCATGGAAGGTGAGAAATTCGCTTTCTTCCTGAAGGTGCGGTACCGGCAGAATGTGAGCTGGCAGGGCAGCATTCATTTTTCCGGGGATGTCAGCAGCTATCAGTTCCGGAGCGTTCTGGAGCTGATGGGTTATATTATGGAAAAGATAGAGGATTACAGAACATGAGGGAGGAGAATATGCCGGATAATGTGTTAAAGGTCAAGATGCTGGGCGGATTTTCTCTCCAATATGCCGGAAGGGAGATCGTGCCTGACCGCAATACGGTGTCAAAGACGATGCAGCTTCTACAGATGATTCTGCTCCATATAAGAGATGGAGTGGCGAAGACAGGACTGATCGACGCGCTTTATGGCAGGGAGGACGTGGAGAATAAAAATGGAAGCCTGAACAATACCATTTTTCGTCTGAGAAAGCAGTTGAAAGCCCAGGGGCTGCCGGAAAGCAGCTATATTACGATTCAGGGCGGCGTCTGCCAGTGGGATGAGAGCATTCCGGCAGAGGTAGACTGCTGCCAGTTTGAACATATGGTGCTAAAGGGGCAGAAGGAACAGGATGAAACTTTGAAGATGAAGATCTATGAAGAAGCATGCCGGCTGTATACCGGCGAGTTTCTTCCTAATATGATCGGCGAGGACTGGGCTGCGGTCCAGAATGTTTATTATCGGAACCTGTACTTTACTTGCCTGGAAGAACTGTGCGAATGGCTGAAGGGCGAAGAACGCTTTGAGGAGATCTATGAACTTACCAGCGCAGCTTCTGAGATTTATCCCTTTGAGGAATGGCAGATCCATAGGATCGACAGCCTGATCGCCATGGGCAGATACAAGGAAGCGATGGATATTTATGAGGCGACCACCAAGCTCTTTTTTGATGAGCTAAGCCTTCCTCCCTCCCCGGAGATGCTGAAGAGATTCCGCTTTATGAGTGAGAGGATCTCCCAGTCTGCCGGAGCAATCGGCGACATCAAGCACAGGCTGGAGGAGAAGGAACGGCTGAAAGGAGCTTATTACTGTTCCTTCCCGAGCTTTGTCGATATCTATCATGTGATCAGCCGTATGATGGAACGGAACGGTGTGTCCGTGTACATTATGTTATGTACTTTGAAAGACAACAAAGGTCCCATTTATGGAGAGCGGGAAAAGGACAAAGAGATTTCGGAGCTTTTGCAGGAAGCGATCCGGGGTTCCCTGCGAAGAGGCGATTTTTATACAAGATACAATGCAGGGCAGTATTTGGTCATGCTCTCGGGAATCAATCAGGAAAACTGCAGTAAGGTTTCTAAACGGATTGATACGTCTTTCCGGAAGATGATCCGGAGAATGGAATACAAGGTAGACTATTATGTAGCATCGGTGGCGGAGATTTCGCCGGAGCAGGAGAACGAAGAACGGCATTTCAAGGACAGCGGCAGCATTTGGAAGAACGGATAGGGGAATGTTGATGAAGGAAAAGAAAAAAGAACTGGGGACATTTTTGGTACAGGTACAGTATTGCCAGAATGCCACCTGGCAGGGAGAGATCGTCTGGACTGAGAAAAATCAGAGGCAGAGGTTCCGCAGTGACCTGGAGCTTTTGAGGCTGATGGACAGCGCCCTGGAGCAGAGCATCCAGACATCGGAAAGATGACAGGAAAGGTGCAAAGGGAGAATTTATGGAACATACATTCCGCATGAACATAGCAGCCCCCAATCTGGTAAGTGTCTGTGTGGACCAGAGAGAGGACAATGAGAGCAGCGGGCGAATGTACTGCTGCTACGAGTCAGGCCCCATTGCTTTCAAAAACGAATACCAGCTTTTGAAGGCAATGGAAGATCTGATGGAAAGAATCGGATACCCGCAATCTTCCGTGGAGATGCGAAGCTATTCCATCCAGAACGGCAGACAACAGGAATCCAAGCCTCCGGTAAAGGAGGAAAGGCTCGAACCGGTGACAGACAAAGAGACTGTACTAAACCAGAGAGGAGAGAAAGCAACGTTTCTCATCCATGTCAAATACCGCCAGAGCGCTACTTGGCAGGGGGAGATTGCCTGGGTGGAGCGGGGAGTGAAGCAGAGCTTCCGCAGCGCCCTGGAACTTCTGAAACTGATGGACAGCGCAAATGAATAAGACGTTTCACAGGTATTGCGTCTTTTTCGAAAATGTTGGGAAAGAGTGCTTGGCGAAAGAGCTGGTGAAATAGGGATGTTGCTATAATGAGGACAGATAGTCAAAGAGTCTGCTGCATCCATTACCGGCAGCAGAAAAACGATACTTTGGAAATAACGATCGGGAGGGGCGGTGATTTATGAAACAGGAGCGAAAGCGTGAGTTAGGCACCTTCGTCGTCCATGTACAGCATTATGAAAATGCTACTTGGCAGGGCGAAGTGGTCTGGGCAGATAAAAACATAACCCAACGATTCCGGAGCGCCCTGGAGCTTTTGAAACTCATAGACAGCGCTCTGGATCCACCGAAAGACGACGGATTGGAGGTGGAACATGAAACGTGAAAAATAGATGGAAACAGAATCCTATTATATGGAAGAAACAGAACTTTGATTCGATAAAGAAAACGAATCCAGGAAAGGAGAGCATTATGGAAAGAAGGAGTATGTGGAGCAGATTGCTGGCAATCGTGCTGGCGGTATCAATGGTGTTTTCAAGCCAGTCGATGAGCGTATTTGCGGATACGCTGGCAATCATCCAGCAGCCGCAGGATACAAATGAAAAGAAGAATCAGCCTGCGGATGACACATCAAAAGACAATCAGGAGACCTCTGAAGAATCAGAGGAGGAGACCACAGCGGCGGAAGAACCGCAGCAGAGCGAGCCGGCGGAAGAGTCATCGGAAGCACAGCAGGAACAGACTGTCCAGATGACCGGAACCATCAACGGCGAAAACGTCAACCTCCGCTCAGAACCCAGCACCAGCAGCGAAGTGCTGTCAAAGGCACAGACCGGTGATGTGGTTTCCATCCTTGGAGAAGTGACCGGGGATGACGGGAACACCTGGTATGAGATCCTCTATGGACAGGGAAGCGCTTTTGTGAGCGCGGAGTTTGTGACGGTGACAGAAGCCGAATCGGAGAGCGAGACAGAAGCGGCGACGGAACCGGAAACCGCTGCGGAGGAAGAAACGCAGAGTGAGGCGGCGAAGAAGGCGGCGAGAAAGGCACGTACTGCAAATACAAAGAACGAGTACGACACGCCCAAGGACGCTGCCGAAGCATACTTTGGAAAGAATGCAACGAACCCCCAAAGTACTGCGCAAGTATTTATCAGTCAGGTTTCAGGCGGAACAACGGTAAGAGCCGGCGATGTACTTACATATAGAATTTCGTACAGTATGGCTGTAGCTCCGGCTTTTAATTATGGAGATCAGCCGTTAAGCCTTTTTGATACCTATGAGGGAACAGTAATCTATCTGAATCTTCCGGATGGACTAAGCCTGATGAATCCCAATAGTGTCAAAGCAAGCTATAATGATGAATTGGGGCGCTGGGAGATTCCCCTGAGCGAAAGCATGACTGCAATAGAAGGACAGGGTGGTTCTTTCAGTATTCAGCTGAAAGTAGATGATAATGGAGAGCTGAAGATAGGAGAGAATTTCGATTTTAACATTCAAAAGAACCTTTCTATCAAGACCAGCTTCACAGTATTGGACAAAACGGATGCAGATAATCCCAAAGAGATAGGATTTTACGAGCCGGATGTGCCCACTACCAGTACGTTGCCTGCACTGACCTCGACATCTGATGATTACTGGAAGATTGGCAAGGAATACGTGGCAAATACACCGAATAAAGAAGAGAACACCTGGACAGTGACATTCCGGTTAAAGGTTGGATTAGGAGACGTTGCTAATACTAGCACGGAGCCTCTTGATCCTGTATCAGATCCTGAAGCTTACAGCAGGAATGGCCGTGTGCCCATTGGATCGGTGGAAGAAAATGGGAATTTAGGTGAAATAGGGAAAATCACTCTTAAAGAAAATCTTAGCTTAACAGATCGGAATAACAAACCGGTTGTTCCTAATAGCGTAGTGATTACAGAAGAATTTGGTACTCGGTCATCATATAGGATTGAGAATCAAGCTAGTTTTTCACAGGTGGTAAATCTGGATACCTGTGGTGCAAATGGATTGAGCGAAACTGAGGTAGATCCAAATGCACCCTACTATTCTACTTACCTGGTAGAAGTGGAGTATCCCTATCAAGTGTTTGAAGCAGAGTATTCTGATTCCAATAAAGCGGATTTGGATGTGCAGAACAGGGCAGAGATT
>DVFT01000025.1 GCA_018713105.1 Candidatus Limivivens merdigallinarum
AATGATGTGCGGATAGATTGTCGGGAACAAGGACTTAAAAATCTCGTGGGAGAAGAAAATGCCAGCAAGTGGATTCTGATGGTTCGAAAGGAAAGCTGGAGGAATGTAATTACGCAAATTCAGAATAGAGCTGAGGAGGATTCCTATTCTTCAAGCGAACGTATTTTGCAGGAGGGGCGAAGCATCATATTCAGATACCGATTATCTGAAAGCGAAATCCAGGAACTCGCCAGCGCGTTATTGAAACTATGCCAGAAGACAGAACGTTACCATGAAAACGGGTATTTGACTTTTAGAGGCAAAGAGACGCAGGGAGATATGAAGAGCGCTGGTGTTTTGATGGCAGAGGCATTGCTGAATACAGATTTAGTTTCGGAAGATCAAGCGTATCAAACGGAAGAGCTGTTAAAGCTAAAGGCAATCCTGGATAAAAATGATATTCCGACGAGCCTGCTTTCCTGGTGCATAAATAAAGAAAACAAGGAAGAAACTCTGATTCAAAATCTATTTAGTGGAAAGGATTCAATGGCATCAGAAGCAGATAATGCAATCTGCAAATTGACAGGGCACGGATACTCAGTAGGGGAGGAACTGACAGAGTTATTGATAAAATCATTGCTGACGGCCAATTCCTATCAGGTGAGACCATATGCGTTAGCCATTGAATACATGGCTTTCAAAGGGATCCTGTCAGAGGATCAATGCAATGAAGTTACCAGAACACTTT
This sequence comes from Candidatus Limivivens merdigallinarum, assembly GCA_018713105.1. Taxonomy (GTDB): domain Bacteria; phylum Bacillota; class Clostridia; order Lachnospirales; family Lachnospiraceae; genus Limivivens; species Limivivens merdigallinarum. Next base: position 728 of record DVFT01000025.1, read on the forward strand.
CAAAATTTATCAGTCTTACAATGCTTAGCGGTGAAGAAACGGATAAAGAAGCTATGGATAAATTGGAAACGCGAAAGAGGATTTCGACCTTGGCCCATACTCTGTACCAGAGATATGTGAATGCAGGCAGAGAGGTACCGGAACAGATTATGGAATGGAAGGAATTGTCGAACTCTCCGGAGGAGTTTGCAGAAATCAGGAACTGTTGGGGAGAACTGTGATGCTGTCATAGGTTTATGGAATAAACAGTGATTATAAAAGCTGTAGAAGGAGGAACGATAGTTGAGTATTATTTTTCTTTTAATAAGTGAAGAACGTAAAATTGCTTATTTAATGGAAGATTAATTCAAAAAACAGGTTCCATAGAAGAAGACATATAATATAATGGATGCATAAACAAAACTGATAAAAATAAAAGAACAGGAGATACCCCCGTCATGAAAAAAATACTTATCCTCGGAGCCGGCGGCTTCGGACAAATGGTAAAAGAAACAGCAGAGCAGTTAGGCTACGATGAAATCGCCTTCTTAGACGATGCGGCCAAGGGCAGCGCCGTGATCGGAAAATGCTGCGACTACAGCTCCAGATTTGGAGAGTATCAGACCGCTGTTGCGGCCTTTGGAAACAACAACACCCGTCTTTATTGGACCAACCGGCTTCTGGAGAAGGGCTATGAGGTTCCGCCGATCGTCCATCCTTCTGCGGTGGTGAGCCCAAGCGCCATTCTGGCGCCGGGATGCTTTGTGATGCAGAGAGCCGTGGTGAATACCCACAGCCAGATCGGGAGGGCTGCTTTGATCAACAGCGGAGCTGTGGTGGATCATGATTCCACAGTGGGAGAAGGCGCCCATGTGGGACTTGGCAGTATTGTGAAGGCTAACGCAACCGTACTCCCCGGGAAAAAGGTGGAAGAGGGAGAAGTGGTGTTCGCTGCCAGGAGAAAGATTGAAGGAGCTGATTCCAGAGCTCTGGAGGACGCTCTGTATGCGTTTGGCTTCGGAACCCACTGCAGTTATGTGAAACCCTTTGGGGAAGGGCATATCAACGAGACCTATGCGGTGTACATGCCTTCCGAGAACGGAAAGGACGAGCCTTATTATGTGATTCAGAGGCTGAACACCAACGTGTTCAAAGAGCCTGGCAAGGTGATGGAAAATATTTATGGTGTGACGGAATATCTCCGCAAGGTCATCTGGCTGGAGGGCGGAGATCCGGATCGGGAGACCCTGTCCTACATCAAGACGAAGAGCGGGGACAACTATTTTGAGGATCATGAAGGGCTGCCGTGGAGGTGTTCCAACTTTATCGAAAATTCCGTCTGTTACCAGATGGTGGAGAATCCGGAGCAGTTCTACCAGTCGGCTCGAAGCTTTGGCCACTTCCTGAAGCAGCTAGGAGATTATCCGGCGGCCAGTCTCTACGAAACCATACCGGATTTTCACAATACGCCGAAACGCTTCCAGGCGTTTTCCCAGGCGGTTCAGAGGGATGTGAAGAACCGCGCCCGCCTGTGCCGGGAAGAGATCCAGTTCGTACTGGATCGGGAGAAGGACTGCGGTGTGCTCATGGAGCAGCTGGAACAGGGAAAGCTGCCCCTTCGCGTGACCCACAACGATACGAAGCTGAACAATATTCTCTTTGACAAGGATACGGGGAAAGGGCTCTGCATCATCGACCTGGATACCATCATGCCCGGGCTGGCGGCAAATGATTTCGGGGATTCCATCCGGTTCGGGGCTTCCACGGCGGAGGAGGATGAGAAGGATCTTCAGAAGGTTCATTTTGATTTGAACCTCTACAAGCTGTATGTGAAGGGATATCTGGAGATGGCGCGGGATGTGCTGACGCCTGCGGAGGTGAAAAGTCTCCCTTGGGGCGCGAGGCTGATGACGTTGGAGTGCGGAATGCGCTTCCTGGCAGATTTCCTCCAGGGGGACGTTTATTTCAAGACCGCCTATGGAGAGCACAATCTGGTTCGTGCAAGAACCCAGTTCAGACTGGTAAAAGAGATGGAAGAACAGTTTGAAACCATGTGCAGGATTGCGGAAGAAGAAACAAAATTGAACTCTTAATAAAATATTGAACTTTTGAAAAAAGATATTGAACTCCATTCCTGAATGTGCTATACTCATACACAGTGAAATTGAACTTCCGGGAGGGAATGCGATGTCAAACACAACGTTTGCCGACAGGCTGAAACTGGCAATGGAAAGGCAAGGCATGAAGCAGGTAGATCTGATCCGGGCGGCATCTGAACAGGGAGTGAAGCTTGGAAAAAGCCATGTAAGCCAGTATGTCAGCGGAAAGACCGTTCCGCGGGCAGATATTCTGCGGTTTTTGGCGCAGGCTCTTAAGGTGGAGGAAGCGTGGCTTGGCGGCAGGGAACCTGAGAAAGCAGAAGAAACGGCTGCGGATCCGAAGAAAGAGGAAACCGGCACTGTGGAAGAAAGAATCAAAGACAGCGAAAATTCAGGAGGGAAAAAAATGAGAGAGTTCAAAAAATCTACGAAATTAGATGATGTATTGTATGACGTAAGAGGTCCTGTGGTGGATGAGGCGGAACGGATGGAGGATGCCGGTATGCAGGTTCTGAAGCTGAATATTGGGAATCCGGCGCCGTTTGGTTTCCGCACACCGGACGAAGTCATTTATGATATGCGCAGGCAGCTGACGGAGTGTGAAGGTTATTCCCCTGCGAAGGGGCTTTTTTCCGCACGGAAAGCCATCATGCAGTATGCACAGCTAAAGCATATCCCAAACGTCAGCATGGAAGATATCTATACCGGGAACGGCGTCAGCGAACTCATCAATCTCTGTATGTCAGCGCTGTTAAACGACGGGGATGAGATCCTGATCCCCTCTCCGGATTATCCTCTTTGGACAGCGTGCGCGACGCTGGCTGGAGGCAAGGCGGTTCATTATGTCTGCGATGAGCAGGCGGAGTGGTACCCGGATATGGAGGATATCAAGAAGAAGATCACGGACCGGACCAAGGCCATTGTCTTGATTAACCCCAACAATCCTACGGGCGCGCTGTATCCGAAGGAAGTGCTCCAGGAGATTGTGGATATCGCCAGAGAGCATCAGCTTATTATTTTTTCGGATGAGATTTACGATCGGTTGGTAATGGATGGCGAAAAGCATGTTTCCATTGCTTCCCTGGCGCCGGATCTTTTTTGTGTGACATTCAGTGGGCTGTCCAAATCCCATATGATCGCAGGTTTCCGGATTGGCTGGATGGTCTTAAGCGGCAATAAAGCTATTGCGAAGGACTACATCGAAGGGCTGAAGATGTTGTCCAACATGCGTCTTTGTTCCAACGTGCCGGCGCAGTCCATTGTACAGACAGCGTTGGGAGGCTCCCAGAGCGTGGAGAGTTATATTGTGCCGGGCGGCAGAATTTATGAGCAGAGGGAATTCATCTATAAGGCGTTGACGGACATTCCGGGTATCACTGCGGTGAAGCCGAAAGCAGCCTTCTATATGTTCCCGAAGCTGGATACGAAAAAGTTCAATATCCTGGATGATGAGAAATTCGCCCTGGATCTTTTGAGGGATAAGAAGATTCTGCTGGTGCAGGGCAGCGGTTTCAACTGGAAGCAGCCGGATCATTTCCGGGTAGTTTATTTGCCAAGGATCGAGGTCCTGAAGGAAGCGGCAGAAAAGATGGCGGACTTCTTCAGTTATTATCATCAGTAAAGAAACTTGGGAAAAGAAGAAAAGAGTACCCCGCGGCGGTGTTTTCATGTATAATAGACTTCATAGGAAAACAAAGAGGGAGGTTTTGCTATGAAGGCGAAAACGAAATCCATATTGCTGCAGGCGGGATGGCTGAAAGAAGGAGTAATCCTGACCGCAGGCGTTGCCATTGCAGCGGCTGCGGTCTATTTTTTCCTGGTGCCAAGCCAGGCATCGGTCAGCAGCATTTCGGGGCTTGCGATGATTCTCGCCAATTTTGTGCCGTTGTCCATCTCGGCGATTACGATGATCCTGAATGTGGCGCTCCTGATCCTGGGGTTTATCACCTGCGGAAAAGCCTTTGGAGGGAAGACGGTATACACCGGCATTATGCTGCCGGTGTTTCTGGCTGTGTTTGAGAAGGCGTTTCCCAATTATGAATCCATGACGGGGAGCGCAGAGCTGGATGTACTCTGCTACATCCTCCTGGTCAGTGTAGGCTTAAGCATCCTGTTTAACCGGAATGCATCTTCCGGAGGACTGGACATCGTTGCCAAGATCATGAACAAATATCTGCACATGGATCTAGGAAAGGCGATGTCCCTGTCAGGAATGTGCGTGGCGCTGTCCTCCGCTCTGGTTTATGACAAAAAGATCGTGATCTTGAGTATCCTTGGAACCTTTTTCAACGGGATGATCCTGGATTATTTCATTTTTGGGCAGAACATCAAGAGAAGGGTCTGCATCATCACGGAAAAGGAGGAAGAGCTGCGGGATTTCATCCTCCATGACCTTCACAGCGGGGCTACGATCTATGAGGCGATCGGAGCGTACAATATGGGAAAACGCAGGGAGATCATCACCATTGTCAACAAAAGCGAATACCAGAAGCTGATGAATTTCATTACCCATACGGATGCGGAGGCGTTTATCACCGTATATACCGTGAGCGATGTGAGATACCGCCCCAAGACGATCCATGGGAAAGCGGAGGAAAGAAACAATAGAGCCAACGGGTAAAGCCGGAAAGCAGCAAAGCTGGCGGGCAAAACCAGAGAAAAATAGAAAAGGCCAGTAAAAAATAGTAGAAAAACGGCTTAGTCAGGACGTCCCATCAAATGGAAACATCCGGCAGAGCCGTTTTTTGCGTACAAGAAGATTGCTTATCTGTCTGAATGTTTTCAGGCAGGGGAAATCACTCAGAGAATGACCTCCATGCCTACCTTCTGAGGCTTTAAGCCGCAGGATTCGTAGAATTTCATGGCGTTCGTATTGCAGCTCCATACATTTAAGGTGACGTTGTAGCAGCCATGCTCCCGGGCGAACCGAAGCGCGGCATCGTAGAGGGTTCTTCCGATGTGCTGCCCGCGGCAGGTTTCCTCTACGCACAGATCATCAATATAGAGGGTCTTGATGTCTGTCATGATGTTGTGGTTTTTGTACTGCTGGAAGATGCAGAAGGCATAGCCTTTCATGCAGTCATTTTCGTCAACGGCAGCCAGGATCGGGCGGCTGGGATCTGCTAGGATTCCTTTCAGCTCTTCGTCGGTGTATTTCCCGGTGCCGTCATATTTGAACAAATCCGGGCGCCCCTGATGGTGCACCAGGTTTACCTGATCCAGCAGACGGCGGATCTGCGGGATGTCTTTTTCAGTTGCCATTCTTACGTTCATAATCATCCCCCTTTTGTGAATCGTGTATACCTTCCTGAAAGGCATGATTTATTATAGCATGGTTTCAACGGTGTGAAAAGGGACTCTGCCGGCCGGCTTGCGGAAATCCACTCCAGAAATCCGCATAGGTCAGTGATTCGCAGAATCTTTTCGGTACTGGGTGGCGGAAACCCCGTAGTATCGCCGGAAGGCGTAGGAAAAATGCTGGATGGAGGAATAATTCAGTTTCTCTGCGATGTCGGAAATATTCAAGTCCGAACGGTTGAGGAGGATTTTGGCCATCGCCATTTTGGCGTCATTTTTCTTCTGGAGAAAAGTTTTGCCATAGTATTTTTTGAGAAAGCGTTCCGTCTGCCGGATACTGAGACCCAGGCGGGAAGCCAGTTTATCCATGGTTATCGTTTCGTATTCATATAGGAAGCTTTCTTCCACGATGAGGTACTTGCTGTCCACCAGATTGGAGGGGGCAAAATGGCGGGTGGAAGGGCACCCGCTCTCGTAGTTGCGCACGGTTCTGACGATACATTGGGAGAGCAGCGCCTCCACCTCTGCCATATACCCAGTGTATTTGTGCTCCAGCTCAAAGAAAATCTTCTGGAGGAGGGGAAGCAATTCCTGGGAATCCTGTCCGAACCAGAACGGGGTGTCCTGGAACTTGGCAGTCACAGAACCGGGCTGAGGGGGGAAATGGGATCTGGTCTGCAGCTTGAAATAGATGCAGTATTCTGCCATGGGATCCTCCGGCAGCGGAATCTGCTCGTGTTCCACATGGGGGCCGGTCATATAAAGCGTGTTGGGCGTGATCTCAAAGGTCTGGCTGCCGATATTGACGGTTCCCCTGCCGTTTGGAATATAGTGAAGCTCATAACTGTTGTTTCCATGACTGTGGCGCGGCATAGCACGGGAAAATTTCTCAAAGACGATATTCAGGACAAAAAAAATGGCGCCGTCCATGGTGATGCTGATATCCAGATCGGTGTATGCCGTTTTCATAAGATCGCTCCTTTGCTGTGAGTGTTTTACTGACAGTTTAACAGTCTTTCCATCATCCGTCAATGTTCGAGAATACGACATAACATCCGAAAAGAATGTCCGCAAAGATACTAGCTATTTTTCAGGATTCCGATATAATGATAGGTATAGGACACAATGCCCAAAACGGGGCAAAGGAGAAAGAGTAGGAGGAATGGAAAATGGCACTTGTTACATCAAAGGAAATGCTGAAAAAAGCCCAGGAAGGCAAATACGCAGTGGGAGCGTTCAATGTAGAGAATATGGAGATGGTGAAGGCGGTTCTTCAGGCAGCGGAGGAGCTTCAGGCTCCGGTCATGCTCCAGACCACCCCGTCCACCGTAAAGTACGGAACGTTGGAGACCTATTTTGCCATCGTGGCAGCAGAAGCCAAAAAGGTCAGTGTTCCGGTCTGCCTGCATTTGGATCATGGAAACAGCTATGAGCTGGCAGCGCAGGCAATCCAGGCAGGCTACACCTCCGTCATGATCGACGGTTCCCACGAGGAATTCGAGAAAAACATCGAGATCACCAAAAAGGTGACAGAGCTGGCGCATGCCTGCGGCATTCCCGTGGAAGCGGAGCTTGGCAAGGTGGGCGGCAAGGAGGACGACCTGGAGTGCGATGAGGACACCAACACCGACCCGGCTGAGGCACATGAGTTCGTGGAGAGAACAGGTGTGGACTCCCTGGCTGTTGCCATCGGAACCGCACACGGCTTCTATGCCAAGACGCCCGTTCTGGATAAGGAGAGAGTGAGCCAGGTTAAAGAGGTCGTATCCATCCCGCTGGTGCTCCACGGCGCTTCCGGTCTCAGCGATGAGGACATCCGGGAATGTGTGGAGAGAGGGATGTGCAAGGTGAATTTTGCCACAGAGCTGCGTGCAGCTTATACGGATGCCGGCAAGAAGCTCCTGGCGGAAAAACCGGAAACCTTTGACCCGAAGAAACTGGGTGTGGTAGGCATGGAAGCAGTGAAAGAGCTGGTAAAGAACAGGATGAAGGTCTGCGGCTGTGACCACAAAGCAGTGTGATAGGAGGAGAGGAACATGATCTTGACAGTCACGCTGAACGCAGCCATCGATAAGCGGTATGTGGTGGATGGATTTCAGGTGGGAGAGGTAAACCGTGTCCGGGAGTGTGCCTACACGCCCGGCGGCAAAGGGCTGAATGTCTCCAAACCTGCAGCCATCGCAGGCGCCAGGGTAGTGGCGACCGGGTTTGTGGGGGGACATGCGGGGCATTATATCGAGGATTCCCTGAAGCCCTTTGGGATAGAGAGCGCGTTCTATCATCTGGAGGCGGAGAGCCGTTCCTGCATCAATATCTGGGATGCCGTCAACCATGTCCAGACGGAATTTCTGGAGCCTGGATTCACGGTGACGGAGGCGGATTTTAAAGGCTTCCTTGAGAAATTCCGGGTACTGGCAGAAGGTGCGGATGTGGTGGCAATGTCGGGAAGTGTGCCGAAAGGGCTGGACGGAAGAGCCTATCAGCGCCTGGTCGCCATTTGCCGGGAACTGGGCAAAAAGGTGATTCTTGACACCAGCGGATCGCTGCTGTCCATGGGCATTGAGGCAAAGCCCACGATGATCAAGCCAAACCTGGATGAGATCCGGATGCTCACCGGAAAGCGCTGCGATCACTTGGAAGATATGCTGAATGCAGCCAGAGAGATCCACGAAAAAGGCGTGGAGGTGGTGGCGGTTTCCCTGGGAGGGGATGGCTCCTTTGTGGTAAGCAATGAGGGAAGCTTCCGCGCAAAGGTGCCGAAGATCGATGCGGTCAACACCGTCGGCTGCGGAGATTCCATGATCGCCGGCTTCGCCCTTGGTTTCAGTGAAGGGCTGTCCATTGAGGAGACGTTGCGGAAAGCCAGCGCCATCTCGGCGGCTGCGGCTTTGCGGGAAGAGACGGGATTTTTCGTGAAGGAGGATATGGAGAGAATTTTGCCGGAGGTTGAGATTACGAGGCTGTAAGAGAAAGCAGAGAGGGAACTGGCCGTAGAGCTGGTTCCTTTTTGCGCGATACGGCATATATGATTTTATAATAAAGACCTAAAAAATCTTTATGTTTTCCTTAGAAACCTTCCATAAAATGGACATATTTAGCCGTTATCATAAAAAAAATGGCCGGAAGGAAAGAATGGGGATCTGATGCAAAGCGGTCAGAAAGATACGGCTGCGAGGAGGAGAGCGTGATATGACGGAAGAGCAATACTATGAATTTATACAGCCTTATGAGGACGCGAAGCAGATGCTTTTGACGCGCTTGGACGTGCTGAATCATACGTTGTATGAGGAGGCAGCTTCAAGGCCGATCCATAATATCCAGGCGAGGCTTAAGAAGAAGGAGAGCATGGAAGGGAAGCTTGCCAAGAAGGGGAAGGAAGCTACCGTAGAGAATGCCAAGGATTACCTGAAAGATATCGCAGGGCTGAGAGTGATCTGCTACTTTGTGGATGATATTTACAATCTGGCAGATATTTTGAAGAGCCAGACAGATCTGGTTATCATCCAGGAACGGGATTATATCGCATCTCCAAAGCCAAATGGATACCGGAGTTATCATCTGATCGTTGGAGTGCCGGTTTACTGTCTGGATGGAATGGAGTATTTTCCGGTGGAGATCCAGTTTCGCACCATGTCTATGGACTTCTGGGCAAGCATGGAGCACCGCATTACTTATAAGAAAGAACGGGAGGACAAGGAACGTCTCCAGGAAGAGTTCCGGGAATACGCCAATATGCTGGTGGAGATTGAAAAACGGTTCGAGCAGTACAATGACGTGGGGCATCTGTGTTAAATCCACTTTAAATGTTGTTTAAAAGTCAGAAAATTCTATTGCAATCATTTTTTTCGGTGTTATACTGGTAACGTCTTACAGAAAAGGAGCATTTGGGCCCGCTGCTTATTCGTGCAAGGCAGAAAATACAAGTTTAAATGGTAAACCATGGTAATTTCTGTATATGAAGACGAGGTAGAATCTATTATGAAGAGAAAAATTATTGCAAGTGTATTGACTTTTATGATGGTAGCAGGTACATGTACCACTGCTTTTGCTGCAACGGAGCATTACAATGACAGCAGTGTAACCGGCGAAGCCGAGGCATGGCAGGCATATCAGGACAACTGGGAAACGCTGTCTTCTGATTTTACACAGGTATCAATTACTCCGGGTAAAGACGAGACTGAACTGAATTTTGCATGGTACAGCGAGAAAACGGACAGCGAGGCGACTCCGATTGTTCATTTCGGAACGGATGAGGCAGCGCTGGAGACCTTCGAGGGAACGACTGGCGATGTAGACCCGTCTCTGACCGGCGATAAAGAATACGTCTATAATCATGTAACAGTAACTGGTGTTGAGCCATCTACTACTTATTATTATACAGTTGAAAAAAATGGAGAGCAGACAGAGGCTGTGGAATATACGACTCAGGATTTTGACAGCGTAAAAATCCTCTATGTAGGCGACCCGCAGATCGGTGCTTCTACCGGACAGCCGCAGGGGGATGCAGAACTGACCAACGAGTCAGGCGCAGCCAACACAGCAGCCCAGAATGATGGATTTGGCTGGGACAGAACACTGGATGCAGCTCTCTCTGAGAATTCGGATCTGAACTTTGTCATCTCCGCAGGTGACCAGGTCAACAAGACCGGACAGCCGAAAGAAGAGGAGTATGCTGCATACTTAAGCGCAGACGCTCTGAAGACGCTTCCGGTTGCAACCACCATCGGAAACCATGATTCCCTGAATCCGGATTATATGTATCACTTCTTCAATCCGAATACAACCGAGTACGGCACCACCGAGGCTGGCGGGGACTATTACTATTCTTATGGCGACGGCCTGTTCATCGTTTTGAATACCAACAATTACAATGTTGCAGAACATAAAGAAGCGATTGACGAAGCAGTCAATGCTTATCCGGATGCCGCATGGCGTATCGTAACGATCCATCAGGATATTTACGGTTCAGGTCTTGACCATTCCGATACGGACGGTATGATCCTGAGAACTCAGCTGACTCCTGTATTTGACGAATACGATATCGACGTTGTGCTTCAGGGACATGACCACACCTACAGCCGTTCCAAACTGCTCTACGGTGACGGACAGACCCATGGCAGCTACGAGTTCCGCCTCAACGAGGATGGCAGCGATTATGATTGGGACAATGCGTACAATGTAGATACTGACGAGCAGATTCCGCTTTATCCGGAAGATGGAGACGAGGAAGGACAGGCAGCAAAAGATGCGTTCACCGAAGATAACCAGTGCTATACCATCGAGGATGTGGAAGGCAATACCGTAACAGATCCGCAGGGTATCCTGTACATGACCGCAAACTCTGCCAGCGGTTCCAAATACTATGAACTGACCGCTACCCAGCAGGATTACATTGCAGCACGCAGCCAGAACTGGCTTCCGTCCTACTCTGTGATCGAGATGGATGCAGACAGCTTCAGCATCACGACCTATCAGCTGACCGACGACAACACGGTAGAGCAGATTGACGATACCTTTACCATCGAGAAGACCGCTGGTGCAGCTGCTGAGGAGACAGGAACAACCGAGACAACTGCAGAAACCGAAGCAACGGAAGCCACTGAGACGGCTGCAGAGACCGAGGCAACGGAAGCAACTGAGACGGCTGCAGAGACCGAGGCAACGGAAGCCACCGAGGCAGCCGCAGATACGGAAGAGACAGCAGCTGAAACGACTGAGACAGCAGCAGAGACAACAGAGGCAGCTACAGAAGCAGCAGAATAAGGTGGAACATTGAACGGATTTTTCAAAAGCAACGGGCAGTTTACAAAGAAAAAAGCTGCCCGTTGGCTTATCATAGGATTATTGATCGCTGCGTTTGCGGTGTTTACGGTTCAGGTAAACCGGACGGATAAGGTACAGCTGGTGGAGAGAGCCGGACAGACATTTGAAAAGGGTACCGTGGTGGAAATCCTTCAGGATAACCTTCAGCCTGATGGAAGCCGCGTGGGAGAGCAGCGAGTAAGAGTGGAAATGAAAACAGGAGAGCGGAAGGGTGAAATCCTGGAGGTGACCAGCAGCGCCGGATACTTGTTTGGCGCCGGATGTACGGTGGGCATGGACGTTGTCATCATGCAAAGTGTGGCTGGAGACAGCGTGATCGCCAGCGTATACACCCAGGACAGAGAATGGGTGATCTATATTTTTGCAGCCCTTTACATTCTGGCATTATGCCTGGTAGGAGGCAAGCAGGGGGTGAAAGGCAGCATCGGGCTGATTTTTACGTTCTTCTGTGTTATTGTGGTATATATTCCATTGGTTTACCGCGGAGTTTCGCCGTTTTGGGCGGCAGTATTTGTGTGCATGATTACCACCATTGTGACCATGTACCTGATCGGCGGGGCATCCATGAAAACAGTGGTTGCGATTGGCGGTACGATGGCAGGGGTATTGATTGCCGGGATTTCCGCCCAGCTATTTAGCCTGGCATCTGGGATTACTGGATACAATGTATCAGACATCGAGACGCTGATGACCCTGTGGAATACCAACGGTATCAATGTGGGAGGGCTTCTGTTCTCAGGGCTGTTGATTTCCAGCCTGGGCGCTGTGATGGATGTGGCAATGTCGGTAAGCAGTTCCATGTCGGAGATCCTGCGGCAGAATCCAAGGCTGACACGCCGTGAGCTGTGGAAGGCTGGAATCCAGGTAGGAAGAGATATGATGGGAACGGACAGCAATACGCTGATTCTGGCGTTTGCCGGGAGCAGTGTCAGCATGCTGCTTTTGGACTATGCTTATGACCTCCCCTATCGGCAGATCATCAATTCCAATAATATCGGAATCTCGATTATGCAGGGATTGGCAGGAAGTTTTGGGATCGTGCTGGCAGTGCCTTTTACGGTGCTGATGGCAAGCATTCTATATAAGGTTCCTTGGAGAAAAAAAGAGCAGCAGGCAGTCCAGCAGCAGATGACCGAATCCGCTGAGGATTAACTGCTAAAAAAGGAAAGAGATAAGTGAAAGCCACTGTCATCAGACAGTGGTTTTTTGGTACAATTAGTGTTGACAAATAAGTAGAGAAATCATATAATGCAAAAGGCACAAATGTTAGAGGGCTAACTATCAGGAGGTGATGGAAGTGGAGGCAATGCGCGGCGGGAAGCCGGAATGCCCCATGGGAAGACTGATCTATATGCTGTCCCATCAGATGAAGCGGCGGAGTTTCACCCAGGAGGACGACTGGGGATTGACCATGACCCAGAAGCATGTTCTGAAGTTTATTTTGATGGAAAGCCTGAACCGGGATATCTTCCAGAAGGATGTAGAGGAGGAATTCCAGGTTCGCCGTTCCACTGCGACGGGAATGCTCAAGCTGATGGAAAAGAATGGATTTATCATCAGGGAGAATGTAGTGCAGGATGCCCGGTTGAAGAAAATTATCCCTACGGGCAAGGCGGAGAAGCTTCGTGAAGAGATCTTTGCGAATATTCAGGAAACAGAGCGGATCTTGTGTGAGGGGATTCCCAAGAATGCGCTGGAGCAGTGCAGCAAGGTTCTCTGGAAAATGTTTCTGAATCTTTCGGAAATGGAGACTTTGAAGCCAGAGCAAAATGACAAGGAGGTAGACAGACCGATATGAGAGAATTATTGAAATCTGTCCGGGAGTACAAGAAGCAGGCCATTATGACACCGGTACTCGTTATTCTGGAAGTTTTGATGGAAGTCCTGATTCCGCTTTTGATGGCGAATATTATCGACATCGGTATCCAGAATGGAGATTTGGGCTACATCGCCAAGACGGGGTTGTTATTGATCATTATGGCAATGGTGGCATTGGCTTTCGGCGCAGCAGCAGGAAGAACAGGAGCAGTTGCAGCGGCAGGGTTTGCGAAGAATCTGCGGAAAGATATTTTTTATAAAATCCAAAAATTTTCTTTTAAAAACATTGACCATTTTTCCACATCCAGTCTGGTGACCAGGCTGACGACGGATATCACCAACGTACAGATGGCTTATATGATGACCATCCGTCTTTTGGTGCGGGCGCCGATTATGATTGTCCTTTCTCTGGTCATGACGCTTACGATCAACAGGACGATTTCCCTGGCGCTTTTGATTACGGTGCCAATCTTGGGAGGTGTCCTGATTTTTATCGCAAAAAAGGCACATCCGCATTTCATCCAGGTATTTGACGAATACGACGTGCTGAACAATGACGTTCAGGAAAATGTCAACGCAGCCCGCGTGGTCAAGGCATATGTGCGGGAAGAGCATGAGGATGAGAAATTCCACAAGATTTCTGAGATCATCTACAAACTGTTTACGAAGGCAGAGAAAATTGTGGCATGGAATAACCCGGTTATGCAGTTTACGGTCTATACGGTAGTCATCCTGATGGTCATGATCGGCGGAAGGGATATCGTGTATGGAACCATGCAGACGGGAGAACTGACCAGCGTTATTGTCTATGCAATCCAGATCCTGTCAAGCCTGATGATGGTTTCCTTTGTGTTTGTCCTGATCATGATCGCGGAGGCATCGACGGACCGTATCAAAGAGGTGCTGAACGAGGTACCGGAGATGGAGGATCCGGCGAATGCGGTGGAAGAGGTGAAAAACGGAGATATCGACTTTGAAAATGTTGATTTCAGCTATGCTGGGGAGGGAGGAAACCTGTCCCTGAAGAATGTGAGCCTCCACATCAAATCCGGTCAGATGGTCGGCATCATCGGCGGAACCGGAAGCGCAAAGTCCACATTGGTGCAGCTGATCCCGCGTCTCTACGACGTGACGAAAGGTTCCGTAAAAGTAGGTGGGTTGGACGTACGTAATTATAAGCTTGAAAATCTACGGGATCAGGTGTCTATGGTGCTCCAGAAGAACGTCCTGTTTACAGGAAGCATCTACGACAACATCCGCTGGGGCGATGAAAACGCCAGCGACGAAGAAGTTCAGAGAGTTTGTAAGCTTGCTCAGGCGGACGGGTTTGTCCAGGAGTTTCCGTCGAAATACGATACGGCGATCGTGGAAGGCGGAAATAACGTATCCGGCGGCCAGAAGCAGAGACTTTGTATTGCAAGGGCGCTGCTGAAAAAACCGAAGGTTCTGATTCTGGATGATTCTACCAGCGCAGTGGATACCAGAACCGATGCCATGATCCGTAAGGCATTCCGTGAGGAAATCCCGGATACCACGAAGATCATCATTGCACAGAGAATCTCTTCTGTGGAGGATGCAGATATGATTATCGTAATGGAGAATGGCGAGATTAACGGTATTGGCACTTCAGAAGAACTGTTGAAGAGCAACGCAATTTACAAGCAAATCTATGATTCACAGGTAAGAGGAGGTGGAAATGATGAACAGAAATAAGGACGAAAAACCGAGAGTTTCTGCCGGTACCATCAAGACGGCCAAGAGACTTCTGAAATACGTGACCGGCCCTTACCGAGTGCAGTTCATCATTGTGCTGATCTGTATCCTGGTAAGCTCCATTGCGTCCATTTCCGTATCCTTGTCCCTTCGTTTCCTGCTGGATGACTATATTATCCCGCTGATCGGGCAGACGGATCCGAATTTTTCAGAGCTGTATCAGGCGCTGTCCGTCCTTGGGTGCATTTTTATCCTGGGTGTGATTGCAGCCTTTGTCTACAACCGTTTGATGGTCGTGATCGGACAGGGCGTGCTGAAAAAAGTGCGTGATGAGATGTTTGAACACATGCAGACACTCCCCATCCGCTATTTTGATCAAAATACCAACGGTTCCATTATGAGTCTTTACACCAATGATACAGATACTCTGCGTCAGATGATCAATCAGTCTATTCCGCAGGTGTTGATGTCATTGTTTACCATGATTGTAACGTTCATCTCCATGATTGTTTTAAGCCCGCCGCTGACCGCCCTGGCGGTGCTGATGATCCTGCTGATGGTCTTTGTATCCAGAAAAGTCGGAGGAAACAGCGGAAAATATTTCATCCGTCAGCAGATCGACCTGGCGAATATCACCGGTTATACCGAGGAGCATATGAACGGTCAGAGAGTAATCAAGATCTTTAACCATGAGCGGCAGACGGAACAGGAATTCGACGCACTGAATGAAAAGTTATTTGAGAGTGCGGCAAATGCACATACCTTTGCGAGCATGATGGGTCCCATTGTGGGAAATATGGGAAATTTGCTGTTTGTTATGACTGCAATGCTGGGAGGAGCCCTTTCTGTTGCAGGAATTGGAGGAATGACTCTGGGTACCATTGCAGCTTACCTTCAGTTTACCAAGAGTTTTTCCCAGCCGCTGATGCAGATCGCCCAGCAGTTTAACTCCATTATCATGGCGCTGGCTGGAGCAGAGCGGATCTTCCATATGATGGATGAGCCTTCCGAGGTAGACGAAGGCTATGTCACTCTGGTAAATGCAAAACGGAATCCGGACGGTTCTCTTTCAGAGTGCAAGGAGCGTACCGGTCTCTGGGCATGGAAGCATCCCCATCAGGCAGATGGAAGCGTAACCTACACGGAACTGAAAGGGGATGTACGGTTCTTCGATATGACCTTTGGCTACAACGATGACCATATGGTGCTCCATGACCTGACCCTCTATGCGAAACCTGGACAGAAACTAGCCTTCGTAGGTTCCACGGGTGCCGGAAAGACGACGATTACGAACTTGATCAACCGTTTTTACGATGTGCAGGACGGAAAGATCCGTTACGACGGCATCAATATCAACAAGATCAAGAAGGCAGATCTGAGGCGTTCTCTGGGAATCGTGCTTCAGGATACCCACCTGTTTACCGGTACGATTATGGAGAATATCCGCTACGGAAAGCTGGACGCTACGGACGAGGAAGTTTACAAGGCAGCGAAGCTGGCACATGCAGACCAGTTTATCAAGATGCTTCCAAAGGGATATGACACTATGCTGACCAGCGACGGGGAAGAACTCTCCCAGGGACAGAGACAGCTCCTTGCCATTGCACGGGCAGCGATTGCAGATCCGCCAGTGCTGATCCTGGACGAGGCGACTTCCAGCATCGATACCCGTACTGAGCAGATCGTTCAGCAGGGTATGGATAACCTGATGAAGGGGCGTACCGTATTTGTTATCGCCCACAGGCTTTCCACGATTCGGAACAGCGATGCGATCATGGTTCTGGAACATGGGAGGATTATTGAGAGAGGTACCCATGAGGATCTGCTGAAAGAGCATGGGACGTATTATCAGTTGTATACTGGAAAGCTGGAGCTTTCTTAATCTTCAATCATCAAAATCAGAAAATCCCGCAGCGGACCGAAAGCATGGTCTGAGGCGGGATTTTTCATAGTTGTTGATTCGGAAAAACTGTGGTAAAGTAAGTCAAAAAGAGGTTTGGCTTATGATAGAGAAATTAAAGCAATTCTATAAAAATATGGCGATCAGGAAGAAAATCATAGTGATCTTCGCTGCCAGCTTCATTGTATTTATCGCCCTGATTCTGGTAGTAGCAAACGTCATCCTGTACCATTCCAATATTGTCCGGAGCGAGCAGAATATCCAGGATGAATGCGACATGGTGGATTGGCAGATCGACAGCCTCTATGCGAATCTGGAGGTCTGCCAGAACAGTGCAATCCAGGGAATCAACCAAGTCTATGAGAATACGGAGAATCAGGAGCTTGATACGGTCTCCTTTGTATCCATCAAGAACAATCTCTATAATATCCTGAATTATTATCAAAGCTGCTTTGAGGAAGTGGATTCCCTGGTATTTATGGATATGGAGGGGAATATTGTCAGTACGGGGCTTGATCAGACGCCACGGGCGGAAGAACTTAAGGAATTGGCTGCCGAGATTCCTGATTACGGTCCGGTGAATACCATCACCTTTCCGGTGGAGCGGAGGGAATATTTCGGGGGAGATGAGAAAAACGGAATCCTGACCCAGGGAAAACGGGTTCTCCATATTGACTCAGGAAATAATCTGGGATATTTGTTTGTCAATGCAAAGACGGGGACGATTGCGGATCTCTTTCCCACCGGGGATGCGGTGATGCGAAAGAGATATTATCTGGCAGATCAGTCCGGCAGAATCCAGGTAGTGAAGGAACCGGAGCTCCTTCTGACGGATATGGATACGTCATTCCTGGAACAGGTACGGGAGTACGGCCAGGACAGCTTCCAGACGAATCTGCAGAACGAGACGGTGCTGGTGACCAGCCGGGAGAATGACTCCTTTGGCTGGACGCTGATCAGTGAAGTCCCGGTGCAGGATATTGTCAAGGACGTCTATACGATGACGGTCACCATTGCAGGACTTGGATTCCTTTGTATCTTTTTGGTGATGGGGCTGATCCTGCTCTTCTCCAAGGTGATTACCAATCCCATCAAAGCGCTGACCAATACAGCTGAGAGCATTGCAGAAGGAAAACTGTCCTGCCGGTGTATTGTGGACCGGAAGGATGAGGTGGGGATTTTGTCGAAAACCTTCAATGGAATGGTGGAGAGGGTGGAAAACCTTCTTATCCAGGTCAAAAAGGAGCAGAAGGAGAAAAGGGAGGCGGAGCTTGCCCTCTTCCAGGCACAGATCAAACCCCATTTTCTGTATAATACTTTGGATCTGATCTATGTATGCTGCGAGATGGACGAGGGAAAAGTAGGAGGGAAGATTGCCAAGGCACTGGCGGATTATTATCACACCTGCTTAAGCGGCGGGGAAGAGGTGGTCTCCATCGGGGAGGAAATCAGGAATATTGAGAACTATCTCTTCATCCAGAAGGAGCGGTACAGTGATATCCTGACCTATCAGATCGAGGTTCCTGACAATCTGAAAAACTATAAGATCCCGAAGCTGACCCTCCAGCCCCTGGTGGAGAATGCGATCTATCATGGTCTGAAAGAAAAGGACGGAGAAGGGACGATCACCATTACAGTGGAAGAGGAGGAGAATTCCATTGCCCTTCGGGTGTCGGATGACGGGGTTGGCATGGCAGACAGTGATTTTGAGAAGATATTGAAGAAAAAGGATGAAAAGGGGAAACGTCACTTTGGGCTGAAGAATGTCCATCAGCGGCTTAAGCTGTATTTTGGTGAAGAGTATGGGCTGTTCATGGAACCGGAGCAGACCTCCGGAACCTGCATCAAAGTGTGGATCCCGAAAGTAGAGGCGTATTATGATTAAAGTAGTGATTGCGGACGACGAAAAAAGATTCCGGCTTTATATGGAAAAGGTGCTGGACTGGGAAGCCCTAGGGTTTACCATCTGCGGCATTGCAAGCAACGGAGAGCAGGTTCTAGAGATCGTATCGGAGACAAAACCGGATATCGCCCTCCTGGATATCAATATGCCTAAGATGGATGGGCTTGTCCTTACAGAAAAGCTGAAAACCATCTCACCGGATACCTATGTGGTATTTATAACCGGGTATTCGGAATTTGAATATGCCAGGAAGGCTTTGAAACTTGGGGTTTGCGAATACCTCCTAAAGCCCTTCTCCAAGGAGGAACTGGGCAAGGTGATGATGAAACTGAAAGAAACGATCCTGAAAAAGAAAGAAGAGGAAAAGCGGAATCTCTATCATCGGAAGGTCACCCTGGAGGAGATGCTGAACAAAACCATGCAGCTGGAAGCAGAGGATCGGGAGGAGCTTCTGGAATACCGGGAGAGGCTGATGCAGCTGGGAATTTCCCTGGATGCTCCCTACTATGAAGTTTCCATCACAGAGCTTGAGAAGCTGGGAGAAAAGGAGATCCCAAAGGAGGACTGGAGACTCTGGCTCTTTGGGATTCGGAATATCCTGGAGGAGCTGGGAGAACGGGAAGGAAAAGATCAGATCCTTTTCCAGAACTACGAAGGGCATCTGGTCTCCCTCTGGAAATTAAAAAGCAGGGAAGAGCTGAAAGAACTGCAGGATCTCCTGAAAAAATTCTGCAGTCTGACGGAGAGCCTTCTGGGCATCTCTGTCACCGTGGGCGTAGGTAGCCCGGCAGCGGAATTCTATGCGATCCCTTCGTCTTACAACAAAGCGATGCTTGCGCTCCAGAACAAATTCGTGTTCGGCACAAGCCGGGTGATCTCCTACGAGGAGGCGGAAAACCGAAATCAGAAGGCTGATTTTTACCGCTTGGAGCTGAACGAGCAGCTTCTGGGATATCTGAGAAAAAATGACCGGGAAAAAGTGGAAGGTACCCTTGCCCTGGTAAAGCAGGAAATGGTAGAGCAGCAGTATTCGGCAGACTATGCCACCGCTGCCATTATGGGAATCCTCTCTGTCTGTCTTTCCTATATTGTGGAGATGAAGGGGGATATCGGGGAGATCCTGGGGGAGCATTTTTCACCTTACCAAAGTTTAGGGAACATGCACTCCCTGGAGGAAAGCTTCCAGTGGCTGTCCAAAATCTTCCGGACCACCACAGACTATTTCCGAAAGCCCCATTCCAAACGGGCAGAACAGATCATCGAGGATGTGGAAGGCTATATCCGGGAACATTATTCAGATTTTGAGCTGACGGCGGGGAGCGTTTCGGAGGCGGTGTTTTTGGATATCAGTTATATCAGGAAGATTTTTGCAAAGTACAGGGGCTGTACGATTCAGGATTATATCATCACAGTACGGATGCAGGCGGCAAAGGAAAAGATGGAGCAGCAGAAGTACAGCGTCAGTGAGATCGCGGAAGCATGCGGCTACCTGGACGCCGGGTATTTCAGCAAATGTTTTAAGAAATATTATCAGGTTTCGCCGAGACAGTATGTGAACCAATTGCAGAATGGAAAAAATCAGGAATAAACAGGGAAAAAACAGGCATTTACAGAAAGCCTGTTTTTTTCCGTTTTATACCAGTATCTTCCTAACGATTTGGAGATGGAAGATGCTATACTGTGTTCAACAAAAAACGAAACCGGAAAGAGAGGTAAAGGTATGAAATTTAAAAAAGCGATTTGTGCAGGATTGTCACTGGCGATGGTAGCAACGAGTTTGGCGATGCCGATGGGAGTACAGGCGGCAGAGGGGACGGATGAGGAGATTACGCTGACTGTGCATATCCATTACTCAGATGAGAGCGGAAAGGAACTGGCAGATTATGCAGCGGAAAAGGTAAAAGAAAAATATCCGAATGTAACTTTAGAATTTGAAGATTTTATTGGCGACGGCGGACAGACTCTGAAGACGAGGGCAGCTACGGGTGACCTTCCGGATATTATTAAACTAGATGGAGGAACCATCAATGCATTGGCAGCCAGCGGAAATCTGCTCACTTTGGATGATTATTATGAAGAAACAAATTATACGGATCATCTCCCGCAGAACGTGATTGACAACAGTCTTTATTCTTCGGATGGACATATCTACCAGTTCCCCATTGACGGAATTGCACCGGTACTTTGGTACTACAATAAGCAGATTTTTGAAGAGAATAACATTAAAGTTCCGACCAATTATGATGAACTGATGACAGCCATTGAGCAGCTCCAGGCGTTGGATATTATTCCGGTAGCAATGTTTGGAAAAGAACCGTGGCCGGTAGGCGCATTCTTTGATACCTTTGCAGTAAAGGAAAATGCAGGTGGACTGAAGGCTCTGTCATTGGGTGAGGCAAAAGCATCCGATGAGGGATATACCAAGGCAATCAATAAGATTGCAGATGCTGTGGAGGCAGGAATTTTCCAGGAGGGCGTGACGAATACGGATTCTGATACAGCCATTGCGATGTTTGAAGAGGGACAGGCAGCTATGATCCTGAACGGAAGCTGGTATCTGACAACCGCAATGGAAGCATTGGGAGAAGACAATGTGGACTTCCTGGACACTTATCCTACAGGCGATGGAGAAGAATCTGAAGAAGTCATGAACCGTATGGCAGGCGGTCCGGATACCGCAGGTGTAGGAGTTGCCGCAAGCACGGAATACCCGGAAATTGCCATTGATGTGGCAGCGATCTTTGCTCAGGCAAGAGAAGAACTGGAATACAGCAAGTATCATCTTTTAACAGCGCCGGTAAAAACAGACGAAATTGAAATCGAGGGAGAACTGGCTCCGGTTCAGGAAAAACTGCTTAGCAAAGTTCCTGAGTATACCTATGGTTCTCAGTTTGTACATACGCTTGCTAATACCAAATTCTCAGCAGATATGATTGAAGAACTGCAGAAGCTTCTGGTTGGAGAATCTGCAGAGGAGTTTATCGCAAATGTAGATGAAAGCATTGAAAAGACGGTAGAATAACTGGAAATGTTCTGGCGGGAAAGGCGTATTCTGAATCAAACCAGAATACGCCTTTTCCATACCCTTTTCAGAATGTAAGAGAGGAGAAACAAAATGCAGAAAATGCTGGGAAATAAAAGAGTGATTGCGCTGTTTACGCTACCTGCTCTTTTGGTCTTTACGGTTGTAGTATTTTATCCCATCCTTCAGACTCTTCAAAAAAGCTTTTGTGAGTGGGATGGACTGTCAGAGGCTGTTTTTAACGGCATAGAGAATTATCAAGAACTGTTTACAGATGACCTGTTCTATGAATCCCTAAAGAATGGGATTATTTTTGCCTTGATCCTGGTCGTATTCCAGATGGGAACAGCAACCCTTTTGATGTTTGCGCTGATGAACAACAAGATTCCGTTTAAACGGTTCTTCCGGT
>DVFT01000192.1 GCA_018713105.1 Candidatus Limivivens merdigallinarum
GAAAGGATGATCCACGGGATAAACGACAGATCCAGTACGAACAGGTTCATCTTCTCCCCATCCGTCATATCCTTGCTCAGCGCAAAAGCATCCCCGGTGGAAAGAGCAGGATTTTCTGCCAGCACATAGGATACCATCTGATATTCGTAGCTTTTTACAATACCCGGAATCACCAGAAGCAGGCTCCACAGGAAGATCTTGATATCCCGGAGCAAAAGGATCTTCACGACATTCCAGTAGCTTCCGCAGCTAAATGCATAAAGGATGGTTCCAATTTTGGTATCACGTTCCCTGCTGCACATAAAGAAACGGTTGGCTCCCACCTCCATAGGATTGGTTACCAGAATCTTTATTGCCAAGCTCAGAAGGGACAACATCAGCCCAAAGCCCAGGATCAGCAATCCAAGCCCCATCCCCGCAATTCTGGAAAAGATTCCGCTGATGGCTTCCCAGCCATGTTCGCCTTCCATGAAGGAAAAGATTCGATCCATCTGATTTTCCAGAGTATCTTCCAGATCTTCCCCGTCATATTGGTAGGTCATCTCCTGCCGCGCCGCGCCGCCTCCGCTTCCATTCGTGAGACCTCCGCTTAACAGCGCATAGATCAGGCTGACCAAAAACGCCGCGAGGTAACAGCGTGACAGCAGCCTTTTGGCATCGTACTTTACCTCTTGTCTTGTCCACATCGTCTTTCTCCTGCCTTCCTGTTATTTCGTATAGACCACAGATCTGGCGAGGCGTTCCGCTTCTTCGTTTCCCTTTAAGAGAGTCACCAGTTCCAGTGCAAATGCAATGGCTGTTCCCAAGCCTCTGGAGGTGGTAATATGTCCGTCTGTGACCACCTCTTCCTGGGATACCTCTGCTCCCAAAAGTCCTTCCTCCATTCCTGGATAGCAGACCGCCCTCTTCCCTTTCAGGAAACCTAAACTTCCAAGCACCGTAGGCGCTGCACAGATCGCCGCAATCCGGCTTTTTCTGGCATCCGCCTCCACAAGGAAGCCTTTCAGCCTCTCACACTCTCCCAGATAGCGGGTTCCCGGCATTCCTCCCGGAAGGACGAGACAATCCTCTGCCTCTACCTGAATCTCCTCAATTTGTGTATCCGCCGTCACTGTGATCTGATGGGAACCTGTAATCGCCTTTCTTCCCATGATGGATACGGTGATCACAGAAATTCCAGCTCTTCTCAAGAGATCTACCACGGTCAGTCCTTCGATCTCTTCAAAACCATCTGCCAAAAACACATATACGTTACTCATCTGTTCTGTTCTCCTTTCCTGAACCCATGTCTGTTTGCACAGCTATCTTTATTCTATCAAATCCTTTTCTACTATACAAGTTCCTCTTTTCTGTGATAAACTTCTGTCAGGGACTTTTTGATTGTTTATGTTTAAAGGAGGTATTGTCACATGGAAATCGAACGAAAATATCTGGTAAGAGCGCTTCCTGCTCATTTGGATTCCTATCCGTACCATACCATTGAGCAGGCATATCTTTGCACAGAGCCCGTAATCCGTATCCGACGTCAGGATGATTCTTATTATCTCACCTATAAATCAAAAGGAATGCTCTCACGGGAAGAATATAATCTTCCTCTCACAAAGGAAGCCTTCGATCACCTTCTGCCCAAGGCTGACGGAACTATCATTACCAAACGGCGTTATGTCATTCCTTTAGAAAATGGTCTGTCTGCGGAACTGGACCTTTTTGATGGCTCCTTCCAAGGAATGGTACTGGTCGAGGTGGAGTTTCCCGACGAAGCTGCGTCCCGCGCCTTCACGCCTCCTTCCTGGTTTGCCGAGGAAGTCACCTACCGGAAGGAATACCACAACAGTTATCTCAGTTCCCTAAAGCGCTCTTAATGCCGCAAGCCTGTGCAGCTTATCACAGAAAAAGCATTCGTAAAACTGCTTAAGCAGTTTTACGAATGCCTGTCGTTTTCTTTTAAATAACGAAGCATTTCTTCCAGATCGGGTTTCCCCGAAAGATTCTGTCGGTTCCGGTTAAGCCTTCGTTCCTCTCGATCCGCCCATTTCTTTAAAACAGCTAGGATCAGCCTGGCTGCTGCTCTGACGAATGGATTTTTGTCATCCCTGTGACGCAGTCCGAATTCCATCCATTTCATATTCTCCCCCTCCCTTTATGGATATTCTACCATTTTCACGAAATCAATGCAATATATAACTTTATTTTCATCTATTTTTACTTTGTTTTCATTTATCTTTGAAAAGGCTACACTATAAACATTGAAAGTTGGGTCTTCTTTTAAACCTTTTCAAAGAGGATTTGACCCTCGCGGCAGATGCCGAATGGAGCTTGTGATCCATTCGGTTTGTTGCACGCGGATATCAATAAGGAAACGAGGTAAAAACCCTATGGATGAAAAACGTAAAAATCAGTATCGGCAGCTTGGGCTTACCATCGCCTATTATCGCAAGCTGCGAGGTCTTACGCAACTTCAGTTAGCTGAGTACACCAATTTGAGCCGTACTCACATCAGCACCTTGGAGGCACCCAACATGCCCACCAGTATTTCATTGGACAAGCTATTCGATATCGCTGATGTTCTGGATGTCCCCATCAAAAACTTTTTTGAGTTTCGCGAGTAACTTCTTATATTTTTCTTAAATTTCTGGACATTCCCAAGTCCTGATGCTATGATATGGCAAAACGGAGGTGAATTTATGATTAGGACATTGTTAAAACCCTTATCATTTATCCCCGCGCTGCTGCTAATGTATATGATCTTTTCATTTTCCAGCCAGACCGGTGAGGTATCCAGCCAGCTCAGTTATAAGGTCAGCCATAAAATAGTAGAAACTGTCGATTATGTTTTTGACGGAAATCTCGAAGATTGGGAGATCGACGATTGGGCAAACCGGATTAATTTCATCACCCGCAAACTGGCGCATATGACAGAATATTTTGCACTGGCGGTAGCAGTGGCTTTTCCGCTATATGTCTACGGTCTTCACGGCATCTGGCTGATGCTGGTTGCAGGTATCATTTGTGTCGGATTCGCTTGCGGGGATGAATATCATCAGGCATTTGTGGCCGGGCGCAGCCCTTCCCGGCGGGATGTTCTCATTGATAGTTTTGGAGTGTTTTGGGGAATCGTCCTGGTAAGAATCGTCGGTTGGACCGGAAGGAAAACGATTTTCCGCCCAAAGAAAAAAAAGAAGGAATCTTATATTCAGGAAGAATATTACCACGAACCGAAACGCAGTTTCTTCGGCAGAAAAAAGAAAGCTCCGATGGATTACAGCGCTAGTTACAGACCGGAAGATTACGGTCCGCAGGGTTTTGGCCCGCAATACGGATCTGGGGTTCCCTATCACACTCCTGAACAGCCGTACGGTTCAAGAAATCAATACAATGCCGAGCCATACTTCGGTCCTTCCCCCTATGCGGAACCAACGAAACCGGAGAAAGAGCATGGTTTCTTTAAAAAAAAGAAGCAGCCCGAACCAGATTATCCGCCTTATCCTGAGAACGGTCCTTATCCTACTCAGGAGGAGCAGCCTCCCTACTATGGGCAAGCTGAAGATTCCTACTGGCGTCCTCCCGAGCCGGACGGCGTAACACCGTCTTCCACAGAAGAAAAAAAAGAAGAAAAAGACTGGTTCTTTGATGATCTGTACTGATCTTTCAGCTCCAGCATCAAAACGTTAAGCGGGATACTTGTTTGAGACAAGTATCCCTTTTCTATTTCTTCTTCGTGACAATGTGCCGGATCAAGACATAGAGCATGATAACGAAGGCTCCGAAATACCCCAACGCGCCCAACAGAGGAATTCCCATTACTTGCGGCTTCATTTCCGTGGTACAGATAATGCTGGAGCTGATCAGCAGCGCCATTACCCAAAGCCCTAACACCAGATTTCTCACCAGCAGCCTCAAAAGCCATGCCAGATCCCGTGAGACATGAAGATCCAACTGGAACCGGCTGTCTCCTTTCAGATATCCCTGCAAAAGCTCTGCCGTAAGCGAGGGCACGTCTAATGCCTTATTCAAGGCGTAGTAAATCCTCTTTCCTGTATTTTGGGCTTCCTTTTTCCAGTTTTCCTCCTTCAGCAACTGCCCCTTGATACGTGCCGCTGCGATCTGCACCATATTGATCCTGGGCGAAATCTCAACCAGCACGCCTTCCATATGGGTAAGCCCCCTTGCCAGCATGGTGAGACCATGAGGCATGACAATTTTGTTCTCCTTCATAATCTCCATCAGTTCCTGAAACAGCGCCGCTAGATCAATGTTCCCCATATCCATGGAGCCATACTGCTCCATCAGATCACGGATCCCCTCATAGAGCCGCTTTTTATTCGGTTTTTCCCGAAACTGTCCCAGTGCCAGGACTGCCTCCTGGATCATTCCGATGTCATTCATCGCGACTCCCCGGATTGCTTTTCCTACTTGTTCCCGATCCTTCTGGGAGAGGCGCCCCATCATTCCCATATCAATCCAAATAATCTTGCCATCCCGGATCTTGACATTACCGGGATGCGGATCTGCATGAAAGAACCCGTCCTCCATCACCTGCCTGACATAATTATCTGCCAGCTTGGTACCGATCTCTTCCAGGTCATAGCCATTCTCCTGGAGTTTCTCCTTATCATCTACAGCGAACCCATCAATATATTCCATGACCAGAACGCGCCTGGTCGTATATTCCCGGTACAGCACTGGAGTTGCTACGAAAGCCACATCTGCATTGTTTCCGGCAAACTCTTCAAGGTTATCCGCTTCCTTCAGAAAATCCATTTCCTCTTGAGTCACAGCCCACAGCTCATCCAGCACCAAATCCAAATCTACCATCTCTTTGATGCTTACCGGCGGCATGAGCCGGACTACCTTACGGAGAAGCGCGATATCACGGGACATAACTTCATAGATTCCTTTTCTTTGAACCTTAACCACCACAGACTTTCCACTCAGAAGTACCGCCTTATGAACCTGGGCAATAGAAGCGGATCCCAACGGTTTTTCCTGTATTTCCGAAAAAATCTCATTCCACGGACACCCAAATTCCCCTTCTATGACTGATAAGACCTCCGAAAAAGGCATTGGCGCTACTTCTGAACAAAGACGCATCAACTCATCACAGTAACTTTTCGGCAAAATATCTGAATGAAGGGACATGATCTGCCCAAGCTTAATATAGGTAGGTCCTAAATCCTCCAGGATCTGCCGAAGTTTCTCAGGAGTCACTCCACGAGTGATATTGTGTTTCCTGAGAACCGCTGTAATCTCCCTCAGCCTGGAACCATAATGTTTATTTGTCTGCTCCATCTCCGTCTGTTTTGTCGGCATCTGCTGTTCCTTCCTCTGCCTCATCCATTTGTTCTTCTTCCACTTTCTGGATCAGATCTTTTAAGTTCTTAAGATCTTCCGGTGACATTTTCCCCAGCAATTCCTTCAGCGCATCTGGGGTAGATGTGGAATCTGAGCCATTCATCTTTTCTTTCACAGTTTCTTTGATATTATGCTTTAGCTCTCGGTTTAAAACCTTCCCTTGCTCTACGGTCAATTCTCCTTTTTTCACCATATCGTCCAAAATCTCCTTGGACTTCTCCGCCGTTGTTGCCGCTGTCCCTATCCCCGCCAGCAAGATCTTCTTTAATCCATCACTCAATTTATCCATATCGATGCTCCTTTCTTTTTCTAAACGAGAGACAGCACCCGGGGAAGAAAGATCATACATCCCACTATGGCTGCCATAATCGCAGCGATCAGAACCGCACCTGCCGCCGCATCTTTTGCAAGCTTTGCCAAGGGGTTTCTATCTTCCGTGACCAAGTCCACAACGGCTTCCACTGCTGTATTCACCATCTCCAGCGCCATAACAAGTCCAAACAGCGTCAGACAAAGACACCATTCCGCAGCTGAAATTCCAAAGAAAATTCCTGCCAGCACGACCAGAATTGCGGCGCAGCAGTGGATCTTCATATTCCGTTCTTTCTTTACACAGGCAAAAATCCCCTCAAATGCATATCCAAAGCTTTTGACTAGAGGTTCTTTTTTTCTTTTTGACATTTTCTCACCTCAATTTATTTTAACAAATTTTCTTTTGGATTTCCACTGTTTTGACAGAATTATTATAAATATCCGGAAAATTTCAGATATCAAAACAGCCCTGGAACATTTCTGCTCCAGGGCTGCTATCAGCCTTCTATGAAATACAGCTTATCACTCTTCTTCCGAATCCGTGCCGGCAGGCTCTGTATCGGCAGATTCTAATTCCTCTGCCTCTTCTTCGGAAAGATCTGGCAACTCTTCAGCATCTTCCTCAAGTGCCGACGCCTTATCCTCACTGTCCGCAGCGGTATCGAATGCTTCCGCTCCCTCTGAAATTTCACCATCTGCTACTTCAATGGTTTCTTCCTCGTCAAAATCATCGTCGAATTCTTCCAATTCGGTGTTGATCTTGACATTCCGGTAGCGCTTCATACCGGTACCAGCCGGGATCAGTTTACCGATGATTACGTTCTCCTTCAGACCGATCAGCGGGTCGATCTTGCCCTTGATGGCTGCTTCCGTCAGAACCTTGGTGGTCTCCTGGAAAGATGCAGCGGAGAGGAAGGAGTTGGTGGCAAGGGATGCTTTCGTGATACCCAGCATCACCTGCTTTCCTTCTGCGGGTTCCTTGCCTTCCTGGATCATCTCATTGTTCTTATCCTCGAACTCCAGAGCATCTACCAGCGTTCCAGGCAGGAAGTCGGTATCTCCGTTATTCTCCACACGGATCTTCTTCAGCATCTGACGTACGATAACCTCGATATGCTTATCGTTGATCTCCACACCCTGCAGACGGTATACACGCTGTACCTCCTGGATCATATAATCCTGCACGGCGCGCACACCTTTGATGCGCAGGATATCGTGGGGATTCACGCTACCTTCTGTCAGTTCGTCGCCGGCCTCCAGGTAAGCGCCGTCCACAGCTTTGATTCGGGAACCATAGGGGATCAGATACGTCTTGGACTCTCCGGTCTCCTCATTGGTCACGATGATTTCTCTCTTCTTCTTGGTATCCTTGATGGAAGCCACACCGGCAATCTCTGTGATGATTGCAAGTCCCTTCGGTTTTCGTGCCTCGAAAAGCTCCTCGACACGGGGAAGACCCTGGGTGATATCTCCACCTGCCACACCGCCGGTATGGAAGGTACGCATGGTAAGCTGAGTACCCGGCTCACCGATGGACTGTGCAGCGATGATACCTACGGACTCGCCCACCTGAACCGGCTCGCCGGTCGCCAGGTTGGCGCCATAACACTTCGCACAGATACCAATATGGGATTTACAGGTAAGGATGGTACGGATCTTGATCTTCTCAAAGGGCTTTCCATCCTTGTCAACGCCTTCGCTCATAATGCGGGCAGCGCGTTTCGGGGTGATCATGTGGTTGGCTTTTACAATGACTTCCCCATCTTTATTGCAGATCGTCTCGCAGGAGAAGCGTCCAGTGATACGCTCCTGGAGGCTCTCGATCTCCTCTTTGCCATCCGCGAATGCTTTGACATACATTCCCGGAATCTCGTCTTTTCCTTCACAGCAGTCTACTTCCCGGATGATCAGATCCTGAGAAACGTCTACCAGACGTCTGGTCAGGTAACCAGAGTCCGCGGTACGGAGAGCCGTATCGGACAGACCTTTTCGTGCTCCATGTGCAGACATGAAGTACTCCAATACATCCAGACCTTCACGGAAGTTAGACTTGATGGGGAGCTCGATGGTATGACCTGTAGTATCCGCCATAAGTCCACGCATACCGGCAAGCTGTTTGATCTGCTTATCGGAACCACGCGCACCGGAATCCGCCATCATATAGATATTGTTGTATTTGTCCAGGCCATCCAGAAGCGCTCTGGTCAGCTTGTCATCGGTATTCTTCCAAGTCTCAACGACTTCCTTGTAACGCTCTTCCTCAGTGATCAGACCACGTTTAAAGTTTCTGGTGATCCTATCCACCGTATCCTGTGCTTCTTTGATCATCTGCGGTTTTTCAGGCGGCACGGTCATATCGGAAATAGATACGGTCATAGCTGCCCTGGTGGAATATTTGTAGCCCATGGATTTGATATCGTCCAATACCTCTGCCGTCTTGGTAGCTCCGTGGGTGTTGATGACTTTCTCCAGGATCTGCTTCAGCTGCTTCTTTCCTACATGGAAATCTACCTCCAGCTTCAGTGCATTTCCGGGAACGCTTCTATCCACAAAGCCCAGATCCTGGGGCAGGATCTCATTGAAAATGAAACGTCCCATGGTGGATTCCACGTTTCCGATCAGGATGCTTGTTCCATCCTTCTCCGTCACCTGGATACCGGCTTCTGCAAAGGCTGCCTTCTGATTCTCATCGAAGAGTTCCGGCACGGTCTTGGTGCAGCGCACCTTGATCTTTGTCTGAAGAGTCAGGATTTTATTCTCATAAGCCAGGATGGCTTCATTGACATTCTTGAATACTTTTCCTTCCCCCTTGACGCCCGGTCTTTCCTGGGTCAGGTAGTAGATACCAAGCACCATATCCTGAGACGGAACAGCCACAGGACCGCCATCGGATGGTTTCAGCAGGTTGTTGGGGGAAAGCAGCAGGAACCGGCACTCTGCCTGGGCCTCCACAGACAGCGGCAGATGGACTGCCATCTGGTCGCCATCGAAATCAGCATTGAACGCGGTACACACCAGCGGGTGCAGCTTGATGGCTTTACCTTCCACCAGGATCGGCTCAAACGCCTGAATCCCCAGACGGTGCAGGGTAGGAGCACGGTTCAGCATCACCGGATGCTCTTTGATTACGTCCTCCAGCACGTCCCATACCTCGGGCTGAAGGCGCTCTACCATCTTCTTGGCATTTTTGATGTTGTGTGAGGTTCCGTTTGCCACCAGTTCCTTCATAACGAACGGTTTGAACAGCTCGATGGCCATCTCTTTGGGCAGACCGCACTGATAAATCTTAAGCTCCGGCCCTACGACGATAACGGAACGTCCCGAGTAATCTACTCGTTTTCCAAGAAGATTCTGACGGAAACGTCCTGACTTACCTTTCAGCATATCGGACAGGGATTTCAGGGCTCTGTTTCCAGGGCCGGTCACAGGACGTCCACGGCGTCCATTATCAATCAGCGCATCCACAGCTTCCTGAAGCATACGTTTCTCGTTGCGCACGATGATATCCGGCGCCCCCAGCTCCAGGAGGCGTTTCAGACGGTTGTTTCTATTGATAATCCTTCTATACAGATCATTCAGGTCGGAAGTGGCAAAACGTCCGCCGTCCAACTGTACCATAGGACGAAGATCTGGCGGGATTACCGGGATTACCGTCATAATCATCCACTCCGGACGGTTTCCGGATTCGCGGAAGGCTTCCACAACCTCCAGTCTCTTGATGATTCTGGCTCTCTTCTGGCCGGTGGATTCCTTCAGTCCTTTCTTCAGCTCTGCGGATTCTTTCTCCATGTCGATGGCTTCCAGAAGTTCTTTGATGGATTCTGCACCCATGCCTACACGGAACCGGTCTCCCCATTTCTCATGGGCTTCCTGGTATTCTCTCTCTGTAAGCACCTGTTTGTACTGAAGGTCAGTATCGCCTTTGTCCAGCACGATGTAGTTGGCAAAGTACAGCACCTTCTCCAAAGTCCTGGGGGACAAATCCAGGATCAGACCCATACGGCTGGGAATTCCCTTGAAGTACCAGATATGGGAGACGGGAGCTGCCAGTTCTATGTGACCCATACGCTCACGGCGCACGCTTGCCTTGGTGACTTCCACGCCGCATCGGTCACAGATAACGCCCTTATAACGGATTTTCTTGTACTTTCCGCAGTGGCACTCCCAGTCCTTGCTAGGCCCGAAAATACGCTCGCAGAAAAGTCCGTCCTTTTCCGGTTTCAGGGTTCTATAGTTAATGGTTTCCGGTTTCTTCACCTCTCCTCTGGACCATTCTCTGATCTTATCCGGAGACGCCAAACCGATCTTAATTGCATCAAACGTCATTGGCTGATAGCCTTCATTCTTTGTTGTATCAGGCATTTGTGGTTCTCCCTTCTATCTTTACTCGTAACTGTTCAGTACCTTCACAGTCACGATTCGCAAACCCATGAAAATCAGCTTCGCTGATGGGGTTTGCTCACTCCTGAATCATGTTCTTACGGCCGCATCAGCAAGTGATTCGGCCTGTCCTGAACAGTTACCTTTACTCTTCATCAAGAGCTTCTTCCAGGTCAACATACGCATCATCTTCCTCGATATCCACCAGCTCGTCGCCGTCAAGCTCCTGCTTGGTGTAGCCGTCGAAAGATTCTTCCTCTCTGTTGTAGTCACGGTCGCCTTCAATAATGGAATGTAAATCTGTCTCGCCGTAATCAACGGTCTCCATGATCTCCACCTCAGTGTGGTCGTCCTTCAGTACCCGGACATCAAGTCCCAGGGACTGCAGCTCTTTCAAGAGCACCTTGAAGGATTCCGGAATGCCCGGTTCCGGGATATTCTCTCCCTTGATGATGGCCTCATAGGTTTTCACACGTCCGAT
Organism: Candidatus Limivivens merdigallinarum; assembly: GCA_018713105.1. Taxonomy (GTDB): domain Bacteria; phylum Bacillota; class Clostridia; order Lachnospirales; family Lachnospiraceae; genus Limivivens; species Limivivens merdigallinarum. The sequence continues at coordinate 10,526 of DVFT01000192.1, forward strand.
TACATCGTCCGATTTCACAGTCAGGATCTCCTGCAGGGTATAGGAAGCGCCATAGGCCTCCAGCGCCCAAACCTCCATCTCTCCAAAACGCTGTCCGCCGAACTGAGCTTTACCGCCCAGGGGCTGCTGGGTAACCAGAGAGTACGGACCGGTAGAACGTGCATGGATCTTGTCGTCTACCAGATGATGCAGCTTCAGGTAATGCATGTGTCCGATGGTAACCGGGCTGTCAAAATATTCACCGGTACGCCCGTCACGGAGCCTTACCTTACCGTCGCGGGAAATCGGAACCCCTTTCCAGAGTTCTCTGTGATCTCTGTTCTCATAGAGATAATCCATTACTTCAGGAAGGAGTTCTTCCTCATGTTTTGCCTTAAATTCATCCCAGGACAGGTTCACATAATCGTTGGCCAGATCCAGGGTATCCATAATATCCGACTCGTTTGCACCGTCGAATACCGGTGTGGATACGTTAAAGCCCAGAGCCTTTGCCGCAAGGCTTAAGTGAATCTCCAGCACCTGTCCGATATTCATACGTGACGGCACGCCCAAGGGGTTCAAAACGATGTCCAAAGGACGGCCGTTGGGAAGGAAGGGCATATCCTCCACCGGAAGCACACGGGAAACAACACCCTTGTTTCCGTGACGTCCAGCCATCTTGTCACCTACGGAAATCTTACGCTTCTGAGCGATGTAAATGCGGACCGCCTGGTTTACTCCAGGGGACAGCTCATCGCCGTTTTCTCTGGTAAATACCTTGGCATCCACAACGATACCGTACTCGCCGTGGGGTACCTTCAGGGAGGTATCCCTTACCTCACGTGCCTTCTCACCGAAGATAGCACGGAGCAGCCTCTCCTCGGCAGTCAGCTCGGTCTCCCCTTTCGGAGTTACTTTTCCTACCAGAATATCGCCTGCACGAACTTCTGCGCCGATTCGGATAATTCCTCTCTCATCGAGATCCTTCAGCGCTTCATCGCCCACGCCCGGAACGTCTCTGGTGATCTCTTCCGGTCCCAGCTTGGTGTCACGGGCCTCTGCCTCATATTCTTCAATATGAACGGATGTATACACATCGTCCATAACCAGTCTTTCACTTAACAGTACCGCGTCCTCGTAGTTATAACCTTCCCAGGTCATAAATCCGATCAGCGGGTTCTTCCCAAGGGCGATCTCGCCGTTGGAGGTGGACGGACCGTCTGCAATTACCTGACCTGCCGCTACGCGGTCCCCTTTGTAAACGATGGGTCTCTGGTTGTAGCAGTTGCTCTGGTTGCTTCGCGCAAACTTGGTCAGATGATATTCATCTCTCGTTCCGTCGTCACATTTCACCACAATCGCCTTGGAGGTGGAACGCTCTACCGTGCCATTGTGTTTTGCAATCACACACACGCCGGAGTCCACTGCCGTCTTCACTTCCATACCGGTTCCCACTACAGGAGCTTCGGTGGTCAGAAGCGGCACAGCCTGACGCTGCATGTTGGAACCCATCAGCGCACGGTTAGCATCGTCGTTCTCCAGGAAGGGAATCAGCGCCGTCGCCACAGAGAATACCATCTTCGGAGATACGTCCATGTAATCGAACATCTTTCTCTCATATTCCTGAGTCTCTTCTCTGTAACGGCCGGATACGTTCTTCTGAACGAAATGGCCTTCCGCATCCAGCGGGGTATTCGCCTGTGCTACATGGTAATTGTCTTCCTCGTCCGCCGTCATATAAACTACTTCGTCGGTAACTCTCGGATTTGCAGGATCGGATTTGTCGATGACACGGTAAGGCGCTTCCACAAAGCCGTACTGGTTAATCCGCGCATAGCAGGCCAGATAGTTGATCAGACCGATGTTTGGACCCTCGGGAGTCTCAATGGGACACATCCTGCCATAATGGGAATAGTGAACGTCTCGAACCTCGAATCCGGCACGGTCTCTGGACAGACCGCCAGGTCCCAGGGCGGAAAGACGTCTCGTGTTGGTCAGCTCACTCAAGGGGTTGTTCTGATCCATAAACTGGGACAGCTGGGAGGAACCGAAGAATTCTTTCACCGCTGCTGTCACCGGCTTGATATTGATCAGGGACTGCGGGGAAATGCTGTCGCTGTCCTGAGTGGTCATACGCTCTCTCACGACTCTTTCCAGCCTGGAGAAACCGATCCGGTACTGGTTCTGAAGCAGCTCGCCCACCGCACGGATACGGCGGTTGCCCAGATGATCGATATCGTCGTCGTTGCCCAGACCGTATTCCAGATGCATATTATAGTTGATGGAAGCGATGATATCTTCCTTGGTGATGTGCTTCGGAATCAGCTCATGGATATGTTTGTGCACTGCTTCCTTGATGTCCTCAATATCGTCATTTTCTTCCAGTATTTTTTTCAGAACAGGATAGTATACTAATTCTGTAACACCCATGCTTGCAGGATCCGCATCCACAAAACTGCGGATATCCACCATAAGGTTGGAGATCACCTTGATATTCCTCTCCTCCCCTTTGATCCACAGATAGGGTACGGCAGCGTTCTGAATCTTGTCCGCCAGCTCCCGGTCAAGCCTGGTGCCTGCTTCCGCGATGATTTCTCCGGTCAGGGTATCTACAACATCCTCTGCCAAGACCTGTCCGTTCACGCGGTTGCGCAGGAGTAGTTTCTTATTGAATTTGTAGCGTCCTACCTTCGCCAGATCATATCTTCTGGGGTCAAAGAACATACTGGTGATCAGGCTCTCCGCACTGTCCACTGCCAGCGGCTCACCCGGACGGATCTTCTTATAAAGTTCCAAGAGACCTTCCTGGTAGTTGGTTGCGGTGTCTTTGGTAAGGCTTGCCAGGATCTTCGGCTCCTCGCCGAACAGATCGATGATTTCTGCGTTGGTTCCGAATCCCAATGCTCTGATAAGAACAGTAATGGGCACTTTCCTGGTACGATCCACACGTACATAGAAGATGTCATTGGAGTCAGTCTCATATTCCAGCCATGCGCCGCGGTTTGGAATCACGGTACAGGAAAAAAGCCTCTTTCCTAACTTATCGTGGGAAATGGCATAATAGATACCCGGGGAACGCACCAGCTGGCTGACAATAACACGTTCCGCTCCGTTGATCACAAAGGTACCTGTCTCTGTCATGATCGGGAGATCGCCCATAAAGATCTCATGCTCGTTGATCTCATCGTTTTCCTTATTGTAAAGGCGTACACGAACCTTCAACGGAGCTGCATATGTGGCATCCCGCTCCTTACACTCTTCAATCGAATACTTTACATCGTCCTCACACAAGGTAAAGTCCACAAATTCCAAACTCAGCTTTCCGCTGTAATCCTCGATGGGAGAGATGTCCTCCAGCACCTCTTTCAGCCCTTCATCCAGGAACCACTGATAAGAGTCTTTCTGAACCTCGATGAGGTTCGGCATCTCAAGGACCTCTTTTTGTCTGGAATAACTCATACGAAAGCTCTTGCCGCTCTTTACTGGACGTATTCTGTTTTTCTCCATTGACGTTTCACCCCTGTTCTTTCTATATAAATATCATAATGATTCTTCACTTTTGGGCATAGTATCCCCCTTCAGGCATACTCCTGCACAATAGTGCACTTTCTATACTATCACGGCAAAAAGTCAATGTCAAGATACTTTTTCCGGAAATTCCGGCCTTCTTTCGCCTTCCTTCTCCAGCTGTATCCTTCCATTGACTTTTTCCATGCTGATTCTGCTTTATACTCCAGCCCTTTGCTTCCTGCGTGGTTACGGCTTGCACAGTTCTCCCACTACACTGTTGATCACTTTTCCGTCTGCTTTGCCCTTCAGCTCAGCCATAACTGCTTTCATAACAGGTCCTTTCTGTTTGGATTCCAGAAGATCGGCAAACCTTTCGGTGATATAAGCCTTCACTTCATCCGCCTCCATCAGCTTAGGGGCATATTCGCTGATCACATCATAGCGAAACTGGTATTCTGCCTTCAGCTCTGTTCTCTCAGCCGGACAGGTATCAATCTGCTCTTTGGCCGTCTTCTGCTCCTTTAAGATCACACGGTCAATCATATCAGCCGGAATATCTTCCCGGCACCCTGCATCGATAGCTACCTTTTTGACTGCGGAAATCAGGGAGGAAATCGCTTCCTTTCTCGGCTTATCCTTCGCCTTCATCGCCGCAACCATATCTTTTCTCAGATCCTCAATCGTCATATCGCATCCTCCTCTTTAAGATCAATTCATATACCTCTCAGCAGGCTTGCTGTCCGTTGCCCGTCGGATATCCGCATATCTGTGCAAGCCAGCTTGCCCATCTATGCGGCTGCCCGACGGGCTTATCGCACAAAAAACCGCCAGATGCGGGGAACCCGGTATCTGGCGGTTGACTGCAAAAAATTATTTCAGAGTAACCTTTGCGCCTTCTGCTTCCAGTTTGGTCTTCAGGTCTTCTGCTTCAGCTTTGGATACGCCCTCTTTCACTACCTTCGGAGCGCCGTCTACAACTTCCTTAGCCTCTTTCAGACCAAGTCCGGTTACTTCACGAACAACTTTGATAACTTTAACTTTGTTCGGGCCAACCTCGGTCAGTTCTACGTCGAACTCATCCTTCTCAGCTGCTGCTTCGCCAGCGCCTGCGCCTGCTGCTGCAACTACAACGCCTGCTGCTGCAGATACGCCGAATTCTTCCTCACATGCTTTTACTAACTCATTTAATTCCAGTACGGATAACTCTTTGATTGCTTCGATAAATTCAGCAGTAGTCAATTTTGCCATTTTATTTTCCTCCTATTAGATCATTCTTTTTTTCAATCGTTCATTATGCTTCTTTGCTTTCTGCGATCTGGCTAATAACACGAGCAAAGTTTGCAATCGGGGACTGAATGCTTCCAAGCAGCTTGCCAAGAAGTTCTTCTCTTGACGGGATATCTGCCAGAGCCTGTACGCCTTTTGCATCGTAGTAGGTTCCTTCTACCACACCTGCCAGCAGTTCCATGGTCTTTACGTTCTTTGCGTATTTCGCAAGGATTCTGGCCGGAGCAGTTGCATCTGTCTTGGAGATTGCGATTGCGTTTGGTCCTTCCAGATGTTTGCAAAGTTCTTCACAGGGCGTTCCCTTGAATGCAAAGTTCATCATTGTATTCTTGTAAACTTTGTAGGTCACTCCTGCTTCTCTCATTTCTTTACGAAGAGCAGTGTCCTGTTCTACTGTAATTCCGCTGTAAGCTACCAGCACGATAGACTGCGCATCTTTGATGTTTTCGCTGATCTCTTCGACAATCGGCTTTTTCAGTTCAACTTTTGCCATGAATGGTGCACCTCCTTATAGATTTGTGTACCGCCGTAAAAAAATCCTCCCTGCAGACAGAGAGGATGTATAAGTCAATCAAATGATTTAACTTTCCTCGGCAGGCGGGTTCTCCTTATGCCTTGCGGCACCTGCTGTCTTCGGCAGTTTTCTGTGATACTATAGCATATGGGTGGTTGAATGTCAAGAACAAAATTGACATTTCTGTAGGTTATTTGCAAAGTAGAAATAAACTTTTCACTTCAGCGATCATTTGCAACAGGAAACCGAACCACACTGTTATTTTACAGTAACCGTACAGACAGCCTTCTTTTTACCGGATTTCACTGTAATCCTGGCTTTCCCCTTTCTCTTTGCCGTCACATAACCTTTTGCATTCACCGCTGCAACTTTGTTATTTGAAGAAAGGAACGTTACTTTTTCCTGGCTGGTATAAGGAGTCACGGTCGCTGTAAGCTTGATTTTTTGCTTCACCTTCATACGCAGCGTTTTTTTGCTGATCTTCAGGGTTTTTGTCTTGACCATCCCTTTTTGTACTTTTACTGTAAAAACTTTCTTCAGCCCACTCTTTAACGTGGCTGTAATCTTCACCCTGCCCGCCTTCTTAGCGGTAATCTTTCCCTTACTGTTTACCACGGCAACCTTCTTGTTGCTGCTCTTCCAGGATTTCACGGAATCTCCCTTCTGCATTGTAAGGGGGAGCTTACGGATGGACTGCTTAACCTTCATGGGAACTGTACCCCGGACTGTGGATTTCACAAAAGGCTTCAGCTTGGAAACGCTTTTCCCCTCTACTTTGCCGCAGACGCTGCAGCTTCTTTCTTGGCTTCCCTCTCTCAGCGCCGTCGCCTGCTTTGTGATTTTATAGCTCCCAAAACTATGTTGTCCAGAAGCGGGGATGGCTGTCGTTTTTCCCTTTCCATGACAAACCGCGCATTCCTCATGCTGGCTTCCCCCCGTCCCGCAGGTCGCCTTCTTATCCACCACCACCTGGTACTGATGTGCCAGAAGAGGGAGCTCCTTTTGATCTGCGATCATCCCGCACAGGCGGCATTCCTGATAAGTCATCCCTGCCTGGGTACAGGTGCTCGCCCTGGTGACCGTCTCAAAAACATGGTTACATGGAACCGTCGTCCCCGGCTCTTCAGACGAACCCTGTTCCCCGGACGTACCTGAGCCTCCCGGTGTCTCTGGCGCCTGGGGATTCTGAGGCTGATCCGCCTCCAGCAGCCTCAAAGAAACCGTGTATCCTTTTTCCCGGGCATCAAACAACACATAATAGGTCTTCCCTTTACTCAAATTCCAGACGCAGCCGCCATTATCATCCTCGCCGCTCATCTCACCCGTTTCACTGTCGCAGACATAAATCCAAGCCTCCGATGAGAAAAACTCATAATCACCGCTGACCTCCGGCACAAAAGTCACCGCCATCCGGCTCTGGCTGGAGACAATCTGGCTGCCCGTGTTATTGGGAAAATAGTTCCCCGCCGCCAGTCCGGACAGATTCACCACCTCCATCGGAACCTTCAGGATCGTTTCAACCCCCTGAATATAGAAGCTGGGATAATAGGTTCCCACCGTTATCGTATCCTCATCCAACACCGCTTCGCCGGAAGCCGTATAGATGATTCCCTGTCCTACTTCATAGCCGTATTCATTCGCCCCACCGCCTAATTCCAGCAGCTCGACAGTTCCATCCTCATAGGTAATCCGAAATTTTAACGAGGCTTCCCCAACTAAGCTTGGCAGATTGTAATCAATCTTGTGATCCTTAAGGAACGGTTTTATGGTCCCTGACACATACTCAAACTTCTTAATGGTAGGAATCTCCTTTATCGTCATCCGTTCCCCTGCCGGAATTCCAATGATATAGGACGTGCCGTTCCCTACAGTCATCGTCCGTTCCCAAACCGCGGACAAATAGCCGCCGCTTTCACTCCGTATCTCCAGCAATTCCCCGGTGTCACCCTCCAGCCGCAGCAAAAAACTCTTCTCCTCCACCGCCGTCAGCCGATAATACTTCATCTCTCCCTCTGCATTCGTTACCACTCCATTCTCCGGCAAGCTCTCCAGATTCTCAAACTCCTCCCCAACTCTGACACTGCTCCGCCTCTGTACCTGCGCTTCCGCCTGTATCTCTGTCCGCGCTTCCGCCGCCGAGACCCTTCCATCAGTCCTTCCGCCCACTATCCCTGCAGAAATCAACATAACCGCAGAGAGCGTCCATAAAACCTTCTTTCTCATCTTCTTCCTCCTCGTATCATCAAAGTCCCATGGCAATCGCCATTTCCTCTGATTATACCAGCCAGCCCTCCCTCTCTCCGAATACTTTTTTCCGTTTCCGCCAGAACGCTTTCCCCTTTTCCGGGAATTTCCTAGGAAATTTCACGCTCTGTCTGAACAGGTTAAGCGGTTCGTTCATAAGTTGTCATAAAACGAGAGTTACTACTATACATCTGCACGATTCCATGATACTATAAAAAGCAACGAATAACTTCTTTTATCAATTGTGCAGAAAACTTTGCCTTCCGCAGCACCTGCCTGAAAAGAAAATACGGCGCTGTGATCGTAAAAGATGATATTGTCATTTCCACAGGCTACAACGGCTCACCCAGAGGATTTGAGAACTGCTGCGACATCGGAGAATGCCCCCGCATAAAATTAAACATGCATCAAGGCGAGGGATATGACATCTGCCGTGCCATCCACGCGGAAGAAAACGCCCTGCTTAACTGCTCCCGCGCCCAAACCCTGGGCGCTGACCTATATCTCGCCGGCGTAAACCCCAAAGATTCTTCCGTCCACAAAGCCAAACCATGCCCTCTCTGCGCCCGAAAGATCATCCAGGCAGGAATCAAAAACGTCATCCTCCGCCAGGGCGAAGGCGCCGACAACTACATCATCCTCCCTGCCGCTCAACTGAAATGGCACTCCTAATATTATCAGATATTTTCTACAAAATGAACCGAAGAAGCATCCCAATACCCCCGATAAACCCTGTCCTCATCCCCATCCAAATTCAACTGATACATCCGAAAAGTAACCTGTAAATCTTTCGGCTGCCATTGTTCCTCATAAGAATATTGATACTTCATCCCCAACCTCTTCATCACCTCGCCGCTCCGCGGATTCCTGACATCATGCGTAGCAGTGATATATGGAATCCCATCCCGCTTCAACCGCTCGATCACTGCTTTCCCAGCCTCCGTAATCACCCCATTCCCCCAAAACTCCTTCCTCAGCCCATACCCAAACTCAACCGCCTCTCCCATCTCAACGTTCACATACCCCACAGGAACCCCGTTCCCCTTCCAGCAAACCGCATAATAATACCCATCCCCCTGCCTATACTTCTCCGCATACCTCTCCTCATAAAACTCCCTAACCTCCTCCAAACTCCTCACCGGAAACCACGGCAAAAACCTATTCACCTCTTCATCCCCAAAAATCTCCCGCACCGCCTCCATATCTCCTTCCGTAAACCTTCTCAATATCAACCTTTCCGTCTCAATCACTGCTGTATTCATCTTCTTATCCTCGATTTTTTCTCTGGTAGTGTCAAATACTACCTGTTTTTTGTATCTAAATTCTCTAGAAACCTTGATTTTTAGGGAAATCTGCAATAAAAAGAGCATTGACCTCCCCTTTCTGGTACAATGTCAATCGCCAAACCAACCTTATACAAAAGGAGACAATGCTCATGGACATTATACAATACTTACTCTCTGTTATTCAATACCTTTCCCAACAGAATTGCTGGTTAATCAACTTCATCTGCAGTCAAGCCTTTCGTTACCAACTATGATTACAAAACCGAAACCACTTTTGTCGCCGACGAAACCTATATCAAAGTCCGCGGTATCAAAGGCAGCTTCCAGAAAACTCAAGCACGAGTAGAAGTCTGTTTCTAGATTCAATCTGAGCCTATTTCTTAGGCTTTGTTTTTTATAACCCATTTGACACCACCTCTTTCTTAAGAA
>DVFT01000193.1 GCA_018713105.1 Candidatus Limivivens merdigallinarum
GTGAGAGTTTTTACGCTGGCTGAGCAAAACAGCCAGCGTAAGCTGGTAATTAGAGACAAAAAATTTGGAGAAACGAGGCGAATGAAATAATGACTACAAAAGAACGGTGTCTCGATGCCCTTTCCATTTCCTATTCTTATGAATTTGCCAGGAAACTGGAGCAGGAGAAGACGAATCCTATCCTGGGATACCGGACCGCTGGTTCCAGGGCAGAGCTTAAAACCGGTGACGCGATCTTTCAGGAAATGAAGTCGATCGGAATTCCCATCGTGAAGAAGGATTGGTTTCCCGTGGATTCCTGGGAATTTGAACGTGCCGTTTTGAAATTCCGGGATGAAAACGGAGAGGAGCAAACCTGCCAGATGGGAGCTTATCAGACGCAGTTTGTCACGGATGGATGGGAAAACTATGAACTGGTCAGCGTGGGCAAGGGGACTGCGAAGGATTACGAGGGACTGGATGTGCGGGGGAAATTAGTCCTGGCGGAAATCAACCAGAGGGAAGAGTGGTGGATCAATTTTCCCGTCTATCAGGCATTTCTCAAAGGAGCTGCGGCTCTGATTGCTGTGCAGGCGCAGGGATATGGGGAAGTTCATGACACTGCCCTAAACGCCCAGGATATAGCCGGACCAGAATACGCCCCGGCATTTTCCATGTCCCGGGCAGATGCCGAAAGGCTCAGAAAAGCGATGGAAAACGGGAAAACACACCCTGTATGGCTGAATGTCAAATCAGTCGTTCAAAAGGATCAGAAAACCTGTAATATTACCGGTATGATTCCCGGAACCAGAACGGATCAGATGATCCTCTTGTCTGCCCATTATGATTCCTATTTTGACGGATTTCAGGACGATAACTGTGCAGTCTCCATGATCCTTGGCATTGCCCGCGCCATTTTGAAAGCCGGTTATCAGCCGTTCCACACGCTTGTTTTCTGTGCCATGGCGGCGGAAGAGTGGGGTGTTGTGGATTCCAAATATGATTGGTCCACCGGTGCGTACAACCAGGTTTTCCGGATTCACCCGGAATGGCAGGGAAAAGTCGTAGCAGATTTTAATTTCGAACTGCCAGCTCATGCCCACAGCAGTCGTGACGGGATCCGCAGTACCTACGAATATTTTGACTTCTTACAGAAACAGGTGGATAACACAATCGTTCCCCCGGAAGCATATCCAGATGGAATGGCAGTCTTATGTCCCATTGAGACGTGGTCCGATGATTTTTCCATTGCGATCTCCGGAATCCCTTCGATGGTAAATGATTTCAGCTCAGGACCGTTTATGGAAACCTGCTACCATTCCCAGTATGACAACCAGGATGTCTATCAGGAAGCCGTCTATCGGTTTCACCATGAATGTTATCTTTCGCTGCTCCTCGCTTTCGATCAGCTTCGTCTTCCTCCACTGAATTTTCAAACGTTGTTTTCAGCCCTGGAAGGGAAACTGGACGCTGCATACACAGGGAAAGCGCCTGAAGAATTCGGCATATTCCAAAAAGCATTGGACATGGGCAAGGATGCCGCAAAGGAACTTTGGGGTCTGATTGAAAGCTGGAATGATTCCTGCCCCATCAATATCCAAAGCCCTTATGACAAAGAGCTGGAGACCGTATCTAAAGAACTGCTCGGTATTTTTCGGCGCTGCCAGGATGCTTTTGTGAGACTGGATTGGGAAGATACCGTTATCTTTCCCTTCGAGGCATCCCAGAGAAATATGGGGGCTCTCAAGGAAGCTCTGGATGCCCTAAAGAGGGATGATTGGGCGGGATGCCTGGAAGCCTTGTACCAGGTGGACAATAACTGCTATGCCTTTGAATTTGACCGGGAAGTCTATTATCGTTTTACCGATTATATTCTCCACCAGCCACCGGAACGTCTGATGTGGGGAGCAGGAAGGATCAGCCATCACGAAAATCTGTTCGATATCGTCAAGGCACTGAAGGGAAAACTGGCAGCCGATACGAAGGATTTCCAGAAAGAAATCCACTTTCTGGAGGAAGCATACAGACGCCAGTGCGGTTATTTTCAGGCAGACTTAAAAGAAGCGACCGATGCCCTGGGAAGCGTCACAGCCGCAATCACCGCTGTAATATGCCATCTAAAAAGAATAAATTAAAAGCCATTAGAAAGAAAAGAGAAAGGAAATTTATTTGGAAGAAAATTATGGATACGGAACACTTATATCGCGTCAAAGAAGGGGATCTGGAACGGCTGAGGAAGATCCTCACAGAATGTTTTGCCGATGACCCTCTTTACCACACGCTGATTCCCAACGACGCAGCCAGGGAACGGCTGCTCCCGGAGCTTTTTTCCTGCGATCTGACGGAATTCTTTCAGACCTGTGAGATCTATGGTGACAGCCCGGAATTGAATGGTCTGCTGGTCGTAGCAGATGAGACAGAACACTACCATGCCTTGCACAATTGGATGACACAGCTGAAATCCCAGATCCTGACGGACGGCTACCTGATCCGTGAGGATCCCAGCCTTCAGACCTTTTGGAATTTCGTTCTGGGAAAGGATTATCTGAATTCCAGATGGACAGACCAGCTCCATCAGACAGACCGGATCCATATCATTTATCTGGCAGTTGCGCCCCTCATGCAGCATCACGGTTTGGCTGAAAAGCTGATGAACGAGGTGATCCGCTATGCGCAAAGCCACAAGCTGATGATCTCCCTGGAAACCCACAACCCCCACAACGTCCCGATCTATGAGCACTTTGGCTTTAAATTGTATGGGGTGGTAAAAAAGAAATCCTTTGATCTGGAGCAGTTTTGTATGGTTTGGGAACCGAAGGCAGATATTGACATTTAATGTTCTTTTAATGTTGATCCGCTAAAATACAGACATCACAAACAAAAGGAGGAGAGTCAACATGAAAAAGATGAGAAATGGATTTCTGATCCTGCTGGCTGCCCTGTTTGTATCTCTGATCGGTGCATTTAGCTTAAGCGCATCAGCGGATTATGAACCAAAACCAAGCAGAATCAAAGCAATCCAGCGCCAGAAAACTGTCTATGTGGGAGGGGAATTTGACGTAAAGGTTCGCACTTACCCCTATGATTCCAATGAGGATTATCTGAAATGGACCATCGTAAAGGGGAAAAATATTGTCCGTTTTACGGATTCAGATCGCAGTGATGATTCCGTAGAGCTGAGAGCCGTAAGGACCGGCACCGCAAAGCTCCGCTGCCAGATCAGGGGAACCAACAAATCCGTATACATAACCATCCGGGCGAAAAAGCTTCCCGCATCAAAGCAAAAAATTTACCGCGTAGGTTCCTCCAAGAGGACGGTGTGGGAAGGAAGCGATTTTGATTTAGACGTGAGAACGTCCAGATGGGTCAATGAAAGAAATCTGAAGTGGACCATTCAAAATCCTTCCATTCTCGGATTCCAGGAATCCAGAAGAGGGGATGAGGTGGAACTGCTTGCCCTGAGCGCTGGAACAACAACCGTAACCTGCAGGAATACCAAGACCAACAAGAGCATTACCTATACGGTTACTGTCGAGAAACGTCCCAATTATGGGTATGGTTACTACGATTGGGATGATTAACAAGTTTCCTTGAGACCGCCGGTTTCATCCGGCGGTTATTACTTTGTAAAAAATGTTTCCCTGGGCTAAAAGCGGGAAACATTTTTTGATTCAATGAAAGAAACGGAATACGCCAACCACTTTCCCTAAAATTTCCACATCCTGGACAATGATAGGATCCATATGGTCATTCTCCGGCTGCAGGCGGTAATACCCGTCCTCCTTATAAAAACGCTTTACTGTGGCAGAATCTCCATCCACCAGCGCGACTACGATATCACCATTCTCTGCGGTCTTACGCTGCTCTACCAGGAGATGGTCACCCTGAAAGATACCGGCATTTACCATACTGTCACCCTGAACGGTCAGCATGAAAGTAGGATTATTGGGTACATACTCTGAAGGGACTGGGAAATAGCTTTCAATATTCTCAGTAGCCAGGATAGGCTGACCTGCCGCCACACGTCCAACCACCGGGACATTCACGAGTTC
>DVFT01000194.1 GCA_018713105.1 Candidatus Limivivens merdigallinarum
TCAGGTTCTGTAGTATGCCAGTATCCTACAAGAGGAGTATAACAAAGAAAAAGAAGAAGCGGGAGATTATCCGAAAAAGGGTTTCATAACCCCATCGGTGCCTTTCGCAGAAAGGTGGTTTATAAGAATGAGGTTTTTCTGTATGGGCGTGGGCGTGCTCTGCCTGGCTTATTTTGCGGCTTTGATGACGGTGAAGATGGATTTCGCAGGAATCTGGCTCCTTCTGGGGCTGCTGTTTTTGGCAGTGGGAGGGGTGGGATTTCTGGAAAAAGCGGGAATCCTGGCAATCCCTTCAGCGGTGAAATGGGGTGGCGGCATCCTGTGCCTGCTCCTGCTGGCAGTTTTTCTCTTTGTGGAAGGAAGGATTGTAGGCGGAATGCGGGCAAAGGGAGAGACCGGGGCAGATTATGTCCTCGTCCTGGGAGCACAGGTGAGGGGAACGACGCCAAGCCGGGCGCTGAAGCGGAGATTGGAGACCGCATGCCAGTATCTTCGGGAGAATCCCGGCGCTAAAGCACTGCTTTCGGGAGGAAAGGGAAATGGAGAGGAGATCACGGAGGCAAAGGCGATGGAGGAGTACCTCCTGGGGGAAGGGATCGATCCGGCAAGGCTGATTCTGGAGGATCGGTCCACCAGCACCGTGGAAAACCTGAAGTTCTGCCAGGTTTTTTTGGATCCCGGAGAGGACAAGGTGATAATTGTCACGAACAATTTTCACGTCTTCCGGGCGCTGGCTCTAGCCAGGAAGCAGGGCTACAAACGGGTGAGCGGGCTGGCTGCTCCCTCAGAGCCGTTCTATCAGCCTCATTATCTCATGAGGGAGTTCTTTGCGCTGGGAAAGGAATGGGCAGTTCACAATATTTAGGAGGTGTTTGCCATGGAATTAGAGGAAATCAGGGAACAGGCACGGGAAGTCGTGATGGAACTTTTGGAAGCGGCGAAACTGAAGAGGGGAGACCTTATGGTGGTGGGGTGTTCCAGCAGCGAGATCCTGTCGGAACGAATCGGCACGCATTCCAGCAGGGAAGTGGGCGAAGCGGTCTTTCAGGGGATTTACGGGGGACTGAAAGAGAGAGGAATTTACCTGGCGTGCCAGTGCTGTGAGCATCTGAACCGTGCCCTGATCCTGGAGAAGGAAGCCGCGGAAAAGTACGGTTTCGAGGAGGTCAATGTGGTGCCCCAGCTGAAAGCGGGAGGATCCTTTGCTGTGGCGGCATACCAGCATTTTGAGCATCCTGCGGCGGTGGAGGAGGTCCGCGCTGACGCTGGGATCGACATCGGAGATACCCTGATCGGGATGCATCTGAAGAAGGTCGCGGTTCCGGTGAGGACCGCCCGGAAGTCCATCGGTGGGGCGCATGTGGTGTGTGCCAGGACCAGGCTGAAGTTCGTGGGAGGCGAACGGGCAGTCTACAATCCGGAGCTTTTGTGAGTTTCCTATTAAAAATCCTTAAAAGTAGCATAAGTTCCTTGCATTTGGCAGGGGACTTATGCTATATCTATGTAGAATGATTCCGAAAGACGATAGGGGCGAAAGAGCCCTCCGGGGAGGAGACGGATGATAGAGATCAATGGTGTGAACAAGAGTTTTCAGGATGTGAAAGCTCTGGATAATGTGATAGCGGCAATCAGGGAGAACAGCATTTTCGGTCTGGTGGGGACCAACGGGGCGGGCAAAAGCACGCTCCTTCGGACTATGTGCGGAGTCCTGCAGCCAGATTCCGGGATGGTCATGGTGGATGGCGAGAATATCTATGAAAATCCCAGGATGAAGGAACGGGTCTGTTTCCTTTCGGATGGAGCTTATTTCTTTCCAGGTGCAACAGCCGAGACGATGGCGGACTACTACGGAATGATGTATCCGAAATTTGATAAAATTCGGTTTTATGATTTAATCAACCAGTTCCGGCTACGTCCGGACAGGAAGATTAGCACCTTATCCAAGGGAATGAAGCGGCAGGTGTTAATCTTGCTGGGGATTTCCAGTGGAACAAAATATCTTCTTTGCGATGAGACCTTTGATGGCTTGGATCCCGTAATGCGCCAGGCGATGAAGAGCATCCTGGCAGCGGAAACCGGCAGCAGGGAGTTTGCAGCGGTCATCGCTTCCCATAGCCTTCGGGAGCTGGAGGATATCTGCGACCATATCGGGCTTCTGCACCAGGGAGGCATTCTTCTTTCCAAGGATCTGGAAGATATGAAATTCCATATTCACAAAGTGCAGTGTGTGATCCAAAACGGAGAGATGGAGAGGGAACTTCTCTCAGAACTGAATGTGGTCCGGTATGAGAAACGAGGCTCCCTTCTCACCATCGTGGCACGGGGGACCAGGCAGGAGATCCTGATGAGTATTGAAAGGAAACGTCCTATCTTCTCGGAGGTGATTCCCTTGACCTTGGAGGAAATCTTTATCAGTGAAACGGAGGTGGCGGGCTATGACATCAAAGAGCTTATTGGTTAAGCTGATCCGGGATGATTTCAAGAAACGAAACTGGCTGATTATCCTCTCTGTGCTGGTATTGTGTCTGGTAATCCCAGGTTTTGTCCTCAATGAGGTGCAGTCGGAGGCGGATCTGGTAACGAATGGATCCGTGAGCCTGGAGGCAGGACGGCAGGTATACCGTTATCTGATCAGCTTTTCCAGTCAGCGTTTCTACCTCTATGCAGCCGGAGGGTTTGGCTTTTTGGCAGCAATCAGCGGTTTCTCTTATCTGCATTCCAGAAGTAAGCTGGATTTTTATCACAGCCTGCCGGTGAAAAGGGAGATCTGGTATCTGGTTCAGTATCTTTCGGGGCTTGCCATGTTTGGGATTCCTTTGCTGGCGGGAATGGGGGTAAATCTGTCCATTGGAGCCATTTATCATTTCCTGGATCTTTCGGGTGTCCTGACGGCGCTTTGGGCAGTGCTCGTCTACCTGTTTCTTTATTTATTGGCGTTTTCTGTAAGTACGCTGGCTGCGATGCTCACAGGAAGGCTGTTAGTGAGTGTGCTCCTTGCGCCTGTGCTCGCCTTTTATGGAGTCGGGGCAGTCTTCTTGTGCAAGGCGTTCCAGCAGACCTTTTTTTCCACTTATTTTGAGCTGGGAAGTTCGGAGATCAATCTGGCGGTGTGCTTTTCACCGGGATATCTGGCAATTCAGTATGTGGAGGGTATGCAGCAGATGCTGCGCGGGGGAGATGCGCCGGATTTTCTATGGGTATATTTTCTGGCGATTGTGGCAGAGACGCTGTTGTTTATTTTCTTGGGACTTGGGCTCTACCGGAGACGGAAAACAGAGGCGGCGGGGAATCCAGTCGTGTTTCCAAGGGTGACAGCTGTGCTGAAGCTCTTTGTCGTAACACTGGCAGCGCTGGGAGCCGGGTTGTATATCAAGAAATTTTCCTACACCCAGAGCGATTTGTGGTTTTTCGGGGGATTGGCATTGGGCGTAGTGGTGGCATATGCACTGCTGGAGTTTGTTTTCCAGGGAGACCTTAGGGCTGTCTGGAAACCAAGAGGGCAGTTCGCGGCAGTGGCAGTGCTGTCCTTTGCGATTGCATGCCTGTTCCGGTTTGATTGGTTCGGGTATGACAGCTATTTTCCGGCTATAGAGCAAGTGGACAGCATGTCCGTACAGAGTTCCAGAATGTCGGAGGTCTATAATCAGACGTACCTGTACAGTGATAATACCAGCATAGCTACCTCCAGCCAGGAGCAGATGATCCTGGATTCCTATCAGATGAATGAATTTGAGCCAATCTATGCCATGGCGGAAAACGGAGTGGGAAATGTCCATGGCTCCTTGGAGGAAAACCTGGAGAAAACCCAGGTTTCTGTTAAATTCAACTTGAAGAATGGAAATCAGGTGTACCGCAGCTATTATGTAGACAATGGGCTCTTTGGGGAGAAGACGGAGGAGCTGTTTGAGATGGATGGTTTTGTGGAGGTTCTCTATCCGATCTTCGGTGAGAAGGAAGGAGAAAGTCTGGTTTCCTTGGAGGGAAGTGGGCTTCTGGGGGAAGCTGGCTACCATGAGCTGTTGTCCGATGCGGAGAAGGAGGAATTTCTTTCCTGTTACAGAGAGGAGTTGTCCACGCTCCGTTACAGCGAGATCCACAGCAGTGACCTTCTGGGCAGCCTGACATTAACTTATGAGGGAGAAGATGGAAAAGGAGGCTATTATGGGCATTCGGATGTGGGTTATCCGATCCTGAAACGATTTACCAAAACCATAGCTGTCCTGGAAAAGCTAGGGATCGTATTTCCAGAGCAGATCGACGCCGAAGATGTGACCGACATTGTTATTATGGATGGATACGGAGAAAATGAGATCCATTTGATGGCACAGGAGGCAGGGAAACCGGATCTGGTCACGGAACAAGAGAAGCAGGAGCTTCTGGATATCCTGGAATATCAGGATAATGTGTCCTTGGTTATGGGGGATACGTCCAGCCACGTTTATCTGACTCTGTATGGAAAGGAGAACGGGTACCTCCAGGACTTCTGTATTGAATATGCACGGATTCCTGCAGAAATCCGCACGTTCCTGGAGGAAAGAGGATTTTCGATTTAGACGGTTGACAAAATGAGAATCCGATGCTATAGTCAGAATCAGACAACACGTTGAAGAGAAGAGTAGAATGGCAGAAGGGCAAAGAGAGGGATGCAGTTGGTGGAAGCATCCTGCCGGGAGCTGTTTGAAGACCAACTCTGAGTGGCCCTAATCCGGTCCGGTGACTCCGTTATCGTCCAATGAAGCGGCTTTCCGGAATATAACGGGAAAGCAACAAGGGTGGAACCACGGGAATCTTAAGTATACTCGCCCCTTGCAGCAGGTTTTTGCTGTGAGGGGCTTTTTTGCGCGATAAGCCGCGAGCTGATCGCTGCAGCGAACAGCAAAAGATCTCAAGAAAAACTCAGTAAGAAGAAAAGGAGAGACGACCATGATCATTACATTGAAGGATGGCACGAAAAAAGAATACGAAAGAGCTATGACGGTCTATGAAATCGCCCTGGATATTAGCGAAGGACTGGCAAGAGCAGCCTGTGCAGGCGAAATTGACGGGGAAACAGTGGATCTGCGTACCGTGGTGGACAAGGACTGCGCACTGAATATCCTTACATTCAATGACGAGGGAGGAAGGGCAGCTTACCGTCATACCGTATCTCACATTATGGCGCAGGCGATCAAACGCCTGTATCCGGAGACGAAACTGGCAATCGGCCCCTCTGTGGCAGACGGTTTCTATTATGACGTGGACAGGGAAGAATCTTTTACCGGAGATGATCTGGAAAAGATTGAGGCGGAGATGAAAAAGATTGTCAAGGAAGCTCTGCCCCTGGAACGGTTCACGCTTCCCAGGGAGGAAGCTATCAAATTTATGGAAGAGAAGGAGGAACCGTACAAGGTAGAACTGATTCAGGATCTGCCTGAGAACGCGGTGATCAGCTTCTACCGCCAGGGAGAGTTTGTGGACTTGTGTGCAGGGCCGCATCTGATGAATACGAAGCTGGTCAAGGCCTTTAAGCTCACCAGCCTGGCTGGCGCTTACTGGAGAGGCAGCGAAAAAAATAAAATGCTCACCCGTATTTACGGCACCGCTTTTTTCAAGAAGGCGGATCTGGAGGAGCACCTTGCCCGTATCGAGGAGGCGAAGAAACGCGACCATAGAAAGCTTGGAAGAGAGCTGGGACTGTTCATGATGCGGGAAGAAGGTCCGGGCTTCCCGTTCTTCCTGCCGAAAGGGATGGTGCTTAAGAACACCCTTTTGGATTACTGGAGAGAGATCCACAACAAAGCAGGCTATGTGGAGATTTCCACACCGATCATGCTGAGCCGCCATCTGTGGGAGACCTCCGGTCACTGGGATCATTACAAAGAGAATATGTACACCACGGTTAT
>DVFT01000195.1 GCA_018713105.1 Candidatus Limivivens merdigallinarum
AAGGACGGGAACCCCTACCTCCTGGACGGGGAAGGGGAATACTGGAGGGTTTACCTCTTCGTGGAGGATACCACCAGCTATGACCAGGTGGAGAAGCCGGATGATTTTTACCAGAGTGCAGTGTCCTTCGGGCATTTCCAGAGCCTTTTGGCGGACTATCCGGCAGAGACGCTCCACGAGACGATTCCTGATTTCCACAATACGGTGGTCCGTTTTGAGAATTTCAGGAAGGCGGCCAAGCAGGATATCTGCGGCAGGGCGGCTAAGCTACAGGAGGAGATGGAATTTGTCCGTGAACGGGAGGCATTCACCCATACGCTGGAGGATCTGAAGGCAGAAGGGAGGATTCCGCTCCGGGTCACTCACAACGACACGAAGCTGAACAATATCCTGATGGACAACGCCACAGGCAGAGGCATCTGTGTCATTGACCTGGACACCGTGATGCCGGGACTGGCTCTGAATGACTTCGGCGATTCCATTCGGTTCGGGGCAAACACAGGAGCTGAGGACGAGCAGGATCTGTCAAAGGTTTCCCTGGATTTGGAGCTGTTTGAGCTCTATACCAAGGGCTTTATCGAGGGATGCAACGGCGCCCTGACAGAGACAGAACTTGACAATCTTCCGGTGGGGGCTATGATGATGACGTTGGAATGCGGGATGAGGTTCCTCACCGATTATCTGGAGGGCGACCACTACTTCAAGATCCATCGGGAAGACCACAATCTGGACCGGGCAAGGGCACAGTTTAAGCTGGTGAAGGATATGGAAGAGAAGCTTCCGAAGATGAAGGAGATTGTGGCAAAATACAGATAACAAAGAAAACCCCAGGGAACATCCATCAAAGGCAGGATAGAGATGTTCCCCGGGGTTTGTCTATTCATGACAATAGAAAGCTCCGCAAACTTTTTATTGTTTGTCACAGTTTTTCAGATAGATCAGCCGAAGACCTTTCAGAAGCAGCGTGTCATCCAGGATGATCTCTTTTCTGCAGTAGGAGGTCACCAGGGAGGCAAGCCCGCCGGTCGCCAGAACGGTGGCTTTCTCTCCAAGTTCCTCCTCGATCCGCTCAACAATTCCGTCCATGCAGGCGGCGTTTCCATAGATGACGCCGCTCTTCATGCAGTCGCTGGTATTAGTGCCGATGACCTTTTTCGGAGATTCGATACTGATTTTGCGAAGCTGAGAGGTATGGCTGATCAGTCCGTCAAGGGATACGTTGATCCCCGGCAGGATCATGCCTCCAATGTAGTTCTTCTTTTGATCTACAACAGAAACGGTGGTGGCTGTACCCAGATCGAAAATAATAAGAGGGGGTTTGTACTCCGCAATTGCCGCCACCGCATTGACGATCAGATCGCTTCCGGTAGTCCCCGGGTCGTCCATCAGGATATTGAGTCCGGTCCGAAGACCAGGACCTACGACCATGACGTTGTGTGAGGTGATCTTCTGAATCGCCTCCTTCACCGTATTGGTAACCGGAGGGACGACCGAAGAAATGATGGAGCCGGTTAGTTCCTTCGGCTGGATGTGATACAGTTCCAGCACGGTCTTGAACCCGATGGCATATTCAAGGACCGTTTTGTCGTTGTCCGTGGACATGCGTTCCACAAAAAGGATTTTTTCGTCGCGGATGCAGCCGATAACAATGTTTGTGTTTCCGATGTCGATCGCTAAAATCATTTGAAAATTCCCTCAATTCTTTCATGTAATAGGTAATCTATATTCAGCGGGGCGCTGCGAACCTTCCTTTGATCAGGATCCGTCCCACAATGGCGACCAGAACTCCCGCCACAATGGCTTCTGGAATCCCGTTGATGCCGATGATCCCCAGAATGAAGCCGTAGACCGCCTCAGACGCCACCCCGTTGGCAGAAGCATAGGCATTCTGGAAAAACAGGAAGATCAGGTTCATAACCAGAAGCGTATTGACCAGAGCTCCGGAAACACCTGCAGCCGCCAGGGGAAGAAGCTGTCCCGCTTTTTTGGCCTTGCTGCATTTGGTGAGCCCTCTGTAGACATAGTAGGGCACCACACCGATGAGAATGCGGGGAACAAAACAGATGATCAGGCTCTGCCATCCCCCATGGATTTCTCCCAATTCATAGAACGGTGAGAATACAAAGGAAGTGGCGGTGGGATTGATCGTGTTGTTGACAAGGCTGGTAAGCCCGAAAACGAAGCCTAAGATGGCTCCCTTCTTCGGTTCCAGAAGAAGCGCACCGATGATGACCGGTATGTGGATAATCGTCGCCCGGGTGAACCCAAGCGGAATGTACCCTAAGAACGGCGTAAAAGCCATGAGGACGATCAGTGCCGCGAAAAGTGCAACCTGAACCATGCCCAAAGTGTGCAGACGGGTACTGCCTGCGGTGTTTGATACAGTATTCATTTTTGCCTCCTTGTTATTATTCCCAAACGGGATACAATACAATTACGGAAGCAGTATAGCACAGCGGGCGAAAATCTGCAAGAAAATCAAGGTGGAAAATTCTCAGGAATGTGTTATACTGGTACTGTTTACAGGGAGTTAAGATAGTAATTCCCCGGCTGACCCTGTAAGGAGAGCCGGAGACTGAATGAGGAGAAGACAAATGTTAAAAGGGAAAACAGTGATTCTGGGCGTAACCGGAAGCATTGCCGCCTACAAAGCGGCAAACCTGGCGAGCATGCTGGTAAAGCTCCACGCGGATGTCCATGTGATCATGACGAAAAATGCGACGAATTTTATCCATCCCCTTACCTTTGAGACACTGACCAACAACCGGTGCCTGGTGGATACCTTCGATCGGAATTTTCAATACAATGTGGAGCACGTATCCCTGGCAAAGAAGGCAGACGTGGTGATGATCGCCCCTGCCACAGCCAACGTGATCGGCAAGCTTGCAGCCGGGATTGCAGACGATATGCTGACGACCACGGTGCTGGCATGTACCTGCAGAAAGATCCTGGCTCCTGCCATGAATACCAGGATGTATCAGAACCAGATCGTGCAGGACAATCTGAAAAAGCTTCAGCTGAACGATTTCGAGATCGTGACGCCGGCGGTGGGGATGCTGGCGTGCAAGGACGTGGGGGAAGGAAAGCTCCCCAAGGAGGAGCTTCTGCTCAATTATATCCTGAAGGAGATCGCATGTGAGAAGGACATGAAAGGAATGAAGGTTCTGGTGACGGCAGGTCCCACCCAGGAAGCCGTAGATCCGGTCCGGTATCTCACCAACCATTCCACCGGCAAAATGGGCTATGCCATTGCGAAAGTTTGTATGCTTAGGGGAGCGTCTGTGACGCTGGTGACCGGGCAGACCACCCTTCCGAAGCCTGATTTCGTGGAGGTGGTGGAGGTCAAAAGCGCCAGGGAGATGTTCGAAGCCGTAGTAAGCCGCCAGAGCGAAATGGATATCATCGTGAAGGCAGCCGCAGTGGCGGATTACCGCCCGCAGTATGTCAGCGGCGAAAAGGTAAAGAAAAGCGGGGATCATATGATCCTGGAGCTGGAGAAGACAGACGACATCCTGGAGTATCTGGGGACACACAAGAAAAAAGGGCAATTCTTATGCGGTTTCTCCATGGAGACGGAGAACATGCTGGAGAATTCCAGGAAAAAGCTGGATAAAAAGAATCTGGACATGGTCGTGGCGAACAATCTGAAGGAAGCAGGAGCCGGGTTCGGCACGGACACCAACGTGATCACGATCATCACAAGGGACGGCGTGCTTTCTCTGGATCTGATGTCCAAGGAGGAGGCAGCAGGAAAGATCATGGACGAGATTTTGCAGCACAAAGGAGAAAAAGGATGAAAGAATATGAGGCAATCCTGGAAATCATCAACCAATGTCCCGGAAATAAGGACAGAGATACCTTTTTTGAGGAGATCGAGACGGATGATGTGGAAGCCTATGTAAAGGCAAGATTTGCGGGACAGGAGATCACCTACGACAAGACCGTCCTGAAGGATGGGAGTATTGTATTTGACATCATGGCATCTGGGATTCACCAGAGATATACCTTTACGGAGATTTGAGAGGTGACGGTATGAAGACTTCAGACAAGATCAAAGGGCTTGCGGCGCTGGCGGTCGCATCCGTGGCAGTGAGCGCAGGCAGTGTTTTTCGAAATGTGGTGGTCCGTAAGAAGAAGGCGGATACGGATCCGTTCCTGCCGCCGGACGCTGTGGACGAGCTGGGAAAAGGTGCGCTCTTAAAGGAGGCGAACCGGTGGCTGGACAGACGGGAGAATGAGATCCATATGATCCGTTCCTTCGACGGGCTGCTTTTGCAGGGGGAATTTTTTGCAGCGGATGAGACAACCAGGGATACCGTGATCCTGTTCCACGGCTATCGGAACAATCACCGCAGGGAATATGCGGTGATGGCAAAATTCCTGCTGGAAGCCGGATACAATGTCCTGATGGTGGACGAGCGGGCACACGGAGCAAGCGAAGGAAACTATGTGGGATTTGGAATCCTGGACCGGGAGGATGTTTACCGGTGGGTTCACTATGTGGACAGGAGATTTCATGGAAACGGAAACATTTTTCTCCATGGGATTTCCATGGGAGGGGCGTCTGTCCTGATGGCCTCTTCTCTGAACCTGCCGTCTTCCGTGAAAGGGATTGTGGCGGACTGCGCCTATACAAGCCCGAAGGAAGAGTTTATCCACGTTATGAGGACGCGGGGAAAATATTATTCCCGCGTGCTGCTTGGAACGGCAAATCTGATCTGCAAGTGGTCTGCCGGGTATTCGTTTGACGATTATTCCTCCGTGAAAGCGGTGGCTCAGACCAAAGTACCGATTCTGATCATCCATGGGACCCAGGATGATTTTGTTCCGGTCAGAATGGCAAAAGAAATTTACCGCGCCTGCATTTCCAGAAAAGAGTTATATCTGGTGGAAGGTGCAGGACATGCGGAGTCTTATTATTTGGAGAAAGGAGAATATGAAAAGAGGATGCTGTCGTTTTTTGACAAGTGTCTGAAAGGTACAAGAAAATGAAAGAGCAAGCGATCGAAGTACGACAATGGGTACTCAAACGAATGGGAGGAATGAGCCGCACGAAGGTGATTGCACTGGGGTTCGCTCTGATCATCTTGACAGGAGCGTTGCTTCTGATGCTTCCGATTTCCTCAAGAGAGGGTATCGTGACGAATTTTTGGGACTGTCTGTTCACAGCTACATCCGCAACCTGTGTGACAGGTCTGGTGGTTGTGGATACGTACCAGCACTGGACCATCTTTGGGCAGATCGTAATCATTCTTTTGATCCAGATCGGAGGATTGGGCTTCGTGACGTTCCTTACGATTTTTTCCATGATTGCCCATCGAAAGATCGGACTGAAGGAACGAAGTCTGATGAGTGAGAGCGTCAATGCCATGCAGCTTGGCGGGATCATCAAGCTGACGAGGAAAATCCTGTACGGGACGCTGATTGTGGAAGGAACGGGAGCTATGATTCTGTGGATTCGCTTTATTCCGGACTTTGGTGTGATCCGAGGACTTTATTACGGGATTTTCCATGCCATCTCCGCATTCTGCAATGCGGGGTTTGACCTGATGGGATATGCGGATCCATACATTTCTCTCTGCAATTATTCCGGAGACTGGGTTGTGAATCTTACCATTATGTCCTTGATTGTCATCGGTGGTATCGGTTTTATTGTTTGGGATGATGTGACCCATCACAGACTGCATTTCAGGAAATATCGGGTACACACGAAGATCGTGCTGGTGACGACAGCAGCGCTGATTTTTGGGGGAGCGCTGATCTTTTATCTGATTGAACGGAATTACTTATTGGATGGGATGGAGCCGGGAGAAGCCTTCTTGTGCAGTATGTTTGCTTCCATCACGCCAAGAACAGCGGGATTTAACAGTACGGACATTGCTACGGCACGGGAAGCTTCGAAATTTTTGTTTATTATCTTAATGTTCATCGGGGGAAGCCCTGGTTCTACGGCGGGTGGTATCAAAACGACAACCTTTGCATTGTTTGTCCTGTACATGAAAGCGAATTTCCAGAGGGCGAAAGGCGTCCATGCATTCCGCCGCAGGCTGGATGAGGAAGCGATCAAGAAAGCAAGTGCGATTGTCTGCACCAATACCTTCCTGGTGGTTACGGCTAGCATGATCATTTGCGGAACCCAAGGATTTGACTTGGCAGACGTGGTTTTGGAGACGGTTTCCGCTATGAGTACTGTAGGAATGTCTTCGGGAATTACCAGAGGACTCAGTATTTTATCAAAAGTATCTCTGGTGTGCCTGATGTACGCAGGAAGAGTGGGAAGCCTTTCTGTGGTTCTCTCTGTCAGGGACAAGAAAAAGGTGGAGCCCTATACGTATCCGGAGGAAAAGCTTCTCATTGGCTAGTATTTGATGGAGGATTTGGATGGAGACAAAGTGGCATGAGAATATATGGAACAAGCTTTTGATCACGGCTTTGATTGTGGTGGTCTTTGCATGGGGGCTGAACCATCTGGACAGCATCTACCGCGTGGTTACCCAGGTGGTGGGAATCCTCTCCCCCTTTATCCTTGGAGGAGGGATCGCCTTTGTGCTGAACGAACCTATGAGAAGGATCGAGCAGTTGGTCAGGCGTTTGACGAAGAGGGAGTGGAAGCTGAACCGGGCGATTGCCATTGTGCTGTCTTTGGCGATTGTGCTTTTGATCGTGGTCTTTGTGGCGTCCATCGTCATTCCGGAGATCGCGAATACCCTGATGCAGATCAGCCGCGGATTCCCGCAGTTCATTGCGGAGATCAACGGGTACATCAGGAAGTTTACGGAGGAATACCCGGAATGGTCGGATTATATCGGGACGCTGACCATTGACTGGGAGCAAGTATCCACCAACATCGTGGACTTCCTGAAAAACGGGCTGACCGACATCATTGGAACGACGGTGAACATGGCGACCTCTGTGATCGGTCAGGCGATGACCGGGATCATCGGGCTGATCTTCGGCGTCTATATCCTGGCTCAAAAGGAACAGCTGTCCAGCCAGGGCAAGAAGATCCTCTATGCCTATCTGCCGGAGCAGAAAGCCAAGCATATCCTGGAGATCCTGCATTTGGTGAGCAAGACCTTCTCGGGGTTCATCGCCGGGCAGTGCACGGAAGCAGTGATCCTTGGAACGCTTACCTATCTGAGCATGACAATCTTTCGTTTTCCGTATGCACTTACCATTGCCGTCCTGATCGGTTTTTCCGCTCTGCTTCCCATCGTGGGTGCAGTGGTCGGCGCGGTGGTCGGCACCTTCATTATTATGGTGATCGATCCGCTGCAGGCAGTCTGGTTCCTCATTATGATTCTGATCCTGCAGCAGATCGAAGGAAACATCATCTATCCCAGGGTGGTGGGAAGATCCGTGGGGCTTCCAGGCATGTGGGTACTTTTGGCTGTGACCGTAGGCGGCAGTTTAATGGGAATCTGGGGAATGCTGGTATTCGTTCCGCTGTGCTCTGTCCTGTATGCGTTGTTCAGGACGGATGTGTACAAACGGCTGAAGCGCAGGAAATCAGCCTTGCCAAATGAGGAGAAAAGGAGTATAGTGACTCCGAAGAAGATGAAATCAGGAGGAAAACAGAATGGCTAACAGAGAATGCAGCAATACGAGCTGCTCCAAGGAAAGCTGCGAAGGCTGTCCTTCCAGAAATAAGGAAAGCTTTCTGGCAGAGCCGAATATCTATACAGACGTCAAGCATGTCATCGGCATCGTCAGCGGAAAGGGAGGCGTGGGCAAATCCATGGTAACCGCAAGCCTTGCCAATGCGATGGCGGAGAGGGGCTTCTCCGTGGGGATCCTGGATGCGGATATCACAGGACCGTCCATCCCGAAGATGTACGGAGTTCACGGACCGGCACAGGCGGACGATGACGGGATTCTTCCGCTTAAGTCCAAGAACGGAATCAAGATCATGTCCATCAATCTTTTGATGCCGGATGAGGAATCCCCGGTGATCTGGAGGGGACCCATCATTGCCAATATGGTCAAACAGTTCTGGACCGATGTGATCTGGGGAGAACTGGACTACCTGTTCGTGGATATGCCGCCGGGAACCGGCGATGTGCCCCTGACCGTGTTCCAGTCTCTTCCGGTGGAGGGCGTGGTCATCGTCTCTTCCCCGCAGGATCTGGTGCGGATGATCGTGACGAAGGCGTACCACATGGCGGAGACCATGAACATCCCCATCCTGGGAATTGTGGAAAACTACAGCTATCTGGCATGTCCGGACTGCGGAAAGAAGATTTCCGTATTTGGGGAAAGCCACATCGACGAGATCGCAGCGGATCTGAAAGTGCCGGTGCTGGGCAAAGTGCCGATCCAGCCGGAACTTGCCGAGCTGGCTGACAAGGGTGCTTTTGAGGAACAGCAGGGAGAATACCTGGATCAAGCAGTCGAACTGCTCTACATGATGGAGAAAAATTCGAAAAAAGATCATTAAGAAGAAAGAGGATGCTTCGATCTGCCATAGATCAGGAGGCATCCTCTTTCTTATGGAAGGTCACTGGGACAGTGCCGTTCCGCCGGAAGCACACGCCAGGGCTTTTTCAATGGCATCCAGAAGAAGCTGGGAGGTATATCTGCCGCTTTCCTCGGAGGTGATACCGCTGGTGGATTGTTTTTGGAGAATCTGTTCTTCCAGGTGTTCGATGGAAGGCTCCACCAGAGGGTACATAGTGGAGACGGTTTCGCTTAAGGAATTGAGCCGGATGCCGTTGATGCGGTCGGCATCCACAGTGACTTCCACATCCAGGACATTGTCTCCCAGGGTGATGGGGGAGGTATAGACGCCTGGCGTGTATTTATGGTTAGAACCAGGAGTCTTCTTCTCTGCGGTACCTTGGGGACGGAACATCAGGATTCCAAGGATAATCAAAACGATTCCCAGCACAATGAAAATGCCTGTATAGATCACTTCTCTCATGCGTACTACCATGATTTTGGTTTTGGCTGACATTATGTATTCCTCCTGACTTGGCGTTTTTGTTTCTACTATTCTATTAGGCGCTGGAGCAAATTATGAAAAAGGGAACAAAAGAAAAATTGAAAAACCCCCGGATTAATGGTATGATGGAGAAAAGAAAAAAGGAGGATGAGATATGAGGGATTATATTATTTCTACGGAGAATACCTCAGATCTGCCGAAAGCTTATCTGGAACAGCATGATGTAAAGCTGCTGTTTCTTCCCTATATCATAGATGGAGAGACTCACACGTTGGGAAACGAGCTCCCGGACAAGGAATTTTACAGTAAAATGAGAAAAGGAGCTATGCCTACCACATCACAGGTGAATCCGGAGACGGCAAAGGAGAGGTTTACGGAGTTCTTAAAGGAAAGCAGACAGATCATCCACATTGCCTTCTCCAGCGGTCTCAGCGGAAGCTGCAGCAGTGAGCGCATTGCGGCAGAGGAGCTGATGGAGGAGAACCCAGGCGTTCGGATCACGGTGATCGACAGTCTGGCAGCATCCTTAGGTGAAGGGCTTTTGGTTCACAAGGCAGTTACGATGCGGGATCAGGGCAAATCCTACGACGAGGTGGTGAACTGGCTGGAGGAGAACAAGCTCCACCTGGTACACAATTTCACCGTGGACGACCTCTTTCACCTCCACCGCGGAGGCAGGGTGTCCAAAGCGACGGCAATCCTGGGGACGATGATCAATATCAAGCCGATCCTCCATGTGGATGACGAAGGTCATCTGATCGCGGTAGGCAAGGTACGGGGAAGGAAGAAATCGCTGACCACCCTGGTGGATAATATGGAGAAACAGATCGGCAGTTACCGATCCCAGAATGACATTGTGATGATCAGCCATGGAGACTGCCTGGAGGACGCGGAGTATGTAAAGAAACTAGTAGAGGAGAGGTTCGGGATCCATGAATTCCTGATCCACTATGTAGGTCCCACCATTGGCGCCCACTCAGGTCCGGGGACGATCGCACTGTTCTATCTGGGAGAATATCGCTGAATCGGATAGGAAAGGGGCTCTTCCCTAGCTATCACGATATCACATACAGCTCACGCTATTTGCACAAAGAGAAGGGAGATCCGGTATGACAGATCTCCCTTCTCAGGTTAGTGCGGCTGGCGGCGCAAAGCTCCTTCGGCTTTGCAGAAAGTCAGCGGGTAGAGGACGAGGATGAACAGGATCAGGATGGCATATTCCACCATTTGCAGCAGCAGGGAGTTTCCCAGGAGAAGCCCCAGAAGGACCTTCAGCAATAACACCAAAAGGAGCCCCAGAAGGCAGCGCTTGACCTTTCCGGAGAGGGGAAGGTCCGTGGAAAAGGAGAGAAAGCTGCGTTCCACATAGAATCCCACTGCAAATCCCAGACCGGCTCCGGCAGACTTGATGGCGTCCGCGGCATTGTCTGCGTTGATCACGCCGCCGGACAGCAGGGAAAAGCCATAGACCGCAGTGAGAAGGGAGCAGACAGCCAGCACACAGCCGAGAATGAGATTTTCCCGGTGCGTACCGCGAAGGCGCCGAAAGAGAGCGCGGACGGCGGCTGTGGAGGCAAGCCCCAAAAGCAGGGCAGCCGCCACGTCCTGGGGAGTGTGGCAGCCCAGATACATCCGGGAAAAGCCCACCAGCAGGAGAAGCGCCGTGAAGAGTATTTTTAGGGATCTGCGCCTGCTGGAGGCTGCCAGGTTACCATACAAGGCTGCAGCACTCTGGGTATGACCGCTGGGAAAAGAATAGCCGGTGGCAGCCGGGACGGCGGAGGGAACCGCCTGGAATCCCGGATCCAGGACCCAGGGTCGTGGTACCCGGAAGGTAATCTTCAGATTCTGGACCAGGAGCCCGGAGGTGAAGAAGGAAAGCGCCGTCTGGTAGGCGAGTGTTTTGTCAAATCCCCAATAAAGGATACAGATGATTGCCAGGATGGGGATATCCTGTCCAAGATAGGTACACAGCTGAAAGAAGGCATCGCCCAATGGAGTGCGAAGCCCCGCTAAAACATTTAAAAATTCCATGAAAACTCCTTTTCTTTCAAATTTTTTTTCTATTTTATCACAGGCAGCAGCCAATGTGTGCAATGAATAAAAATTTAAGATCGCGTACATAATGAGTCTAGTGTACTGTATCATCCACTTTTCGCATAATGACTTGTCTGAATTTCCATCTGCCGCGTTGTCATCAATCGACGATGCCACCGCATCGCCTCATTTCTCCGCCTTGCAGAGTGAAAATTCATCCTGCGTCATTATGCTGAAAGTGAATGAGACAGTACACTAGAGAACCTCTCAATATATTATATGGAAGAAAAGGAGAAAAATCATGAGACAGTTAAAAAAAGGTGTTTTGTGCGCGATGCTTTGTGCAGCTATGGTAGTTCTGGCAGGGTGCCAGAGAAAGGATGAGACGGACCGGGTGACAGAGCGCGAGACGGTAGCCGCTACCGATCAGGGAGAAACTATGGAAACGGACAATATCGTAAACGGTGCTACCTCCGGCGAAAATCAAAATGATAACGACGGTGTCCTGGAGAACGCCGGAGAGGATTTAAAG
Organism: Candidatus Limivivens merdigallinarum; assembly: GCA_018713105.1. Taxonomy (GTDB): domain Bacteria; phylum Bacillota; class Clostridia; order Lachnospirales; family Lachnospiraceae; genus Limivivens; species Limivivens merdigallinarum. The sequence continues at coordinate 11,511 of DVFT01000195.1, forward strand.
AACGGCGTGGAAAATGCCGGTGAGGACCTGATGGATGGGGCAGAGAAGATCGGAGACGATATCAAAAACGGAGCGGAGGATATGGGAGAGGATATCCGGGACGGAGCAGAACGGACAGAAGACCAAATGAGTGAGAATGCAGAAGAAAGGCAGACAGAGAACCGATAGGGCAGAGAACGCTTCCTGCGCCCGGGGAATCTTCCCACAGGAGAAACCAGGAGGGTGCAGGAACGTTCCTTTTGCGGCAGGCAGGAGAGGACGCTTGGTTGCTTTCGGAGATTATGACAGAAGAAGAGGAGGAATGGCATGAAATTTCGTCCATGCATTGACATACATAACGGGAAAGTGAAACAGATTGTAGGGGGCAGCCTGAAAGATGAAAAAGAGCAGGCGCGGGAGAACTTCGTATCCAGGCAGGATGCGGCATGGTACGCAAGGCTTTATCAGAGAGACGGGCTTACTGGGGGACATGTGATCCTTTTGAACAAACAGGGCTCCCCTCACTATGAAGCCACCAGGCAGCAGGCGCTGAGCGCCCTTCGCGCCTACCCCGGAGGGCTCCAGGTAGGGGGAGGCATCACCGATGAGACGGCGGCGGACTATCTGGATGCCGGGGCAAGCAAGGTCATCGTCACCAGCTTTGTCTTCCAGGACGGCAGGATTCACTGGGAAAATCTGCGAAAGCTGGTACGTGAGACGGGAAAGGACCGCCTGGTCCTGGACCTAAGCTGCCGGAAGAGGGAGGGAGACTACTACGTAGTCACGGACCGCTGGCAGAAATTCACCTCGGAGAAGCTTTCGGCGGATCTTCTGGAGGAACTAGCGGGTTTCTGCAGTGAATTTTTGATTCACGCCGTGGACGTGGAGGGCAAGGCGGCAGGAATCGAGCGTGGGGTGGCAAGCCTGTTGGGAGAGTGGCACAAACTCCCCATCACCTATGCGGGAGGGGTCAGCTCCATGGAGGATCTGAAGGCTCTTGAGGAATGCGGAAAAGGATATCTGGATGTGACCATCGGAAGCGCACTGGATCTGTTCGGCGGAAGCCTTTCCTATGAGGAAATCAAGAGGCAGTTTGCTTAATCTCACTTTTGCCTGAATCTTTTGTAAAATATGTATAAAATTCAGTAAATAATCTTGTAAAATCCAGGGATTATGGTATAATAGACGCAAGCAGACAAGTTCCATAAGCTGCTGAAATCTATTGACAAAGGAGTTGGGCTTATGCGTTTTACGATTAGTGGAAAGAACATCGAGATCACGGAAGGCTTGAAAAATGCCGTCATGGACAAACTTGGAAAACTGGAAAGATACTTCACTCCTGAAACCGACATCCTTGTAACCATGAGCGTAGAAAAAGAAAGACAGAAAATAGAGGTCACCATCCCCGTCAAGGGCAATATCATCCGCTCCGAGCAGGTGAGCAACGACATGTACGTATCCATCGACCTGGTAGAAGAGGTCATCGAACGTCAGCTTCGCAAATATAAGAATAAGATCGTAGAGAAACACCAGGACGGCGGAAATCTCCGCAAAGAGTACATCGAGAAGGAAGTGGAGGACGACGATGAGATCAAGATCATCCGCACCAAGCACTTCGGAATCAAGCCCATGTACCCGGAAGACGCCTGTGTACAGATGGAGCTTCTGGGACACAATTTCTTCGTATTCTGCAACGCAGAGACCGAGGAAGTCAACGTTGTGTATAAGAGAAAGGGAAATACTTACGGACTGATCGAACCGGAATTTTCATAAAATAGGAGAGACGAAGGCGGCAGGCTTTTTAAAGCCTGCCGTTTCTCTGTGTAAAAACGTCATTCTCTCCCTTCTGCATCGTTTACTTATTTGCAGGATTGAATACGATATTTTTTGCTTGCAGAGAAGTCGGTTCTTAGGTAAGATACCTATGGGAGGAATGAAGATAAGAATGAAGATACTGATTTGTGATGATGAAAAAGGGACCTGCAGTGAGTTGGAAGAACTGCTGGTTCAGTATCAGGCAGTGAAAGGAGCAGAATTTCAAATAGATATCTTTTATTCGGGTGAGAAGCTGCTTCCTTACCTGGAAAGGGAAGGCTGCCCGGATCTTCTGTTTCTCGACATTGCACTGCCGGGGGTAAATGGGGTGGAAGTGGGAAAATGGATCCGGCAGGAGCTTATGAATGAACAAACCATGATCGTATATATTTCATCCAGCTCCAGCTATGCCATGGAGTTGTTTCAGAATCGACCTTTCCAGTTCCTTATCAAGCCCATTGGCAGGAAAAAATTGTTCGCCTTAATGGATGAGATTCTGAAGGTGAGAGGAAGGGATATGCGGTGCCTGGAATTTCAGCATAAGGGGAAAAGCTACCGGATTCCTTATGGGAAAATTCTGTATCTCCAAAGTGACAGGAGGAAGCTTTCTGTCGTTACCCTGGAGGGAACCTATGAATTCTATGGAAAGCTAGAGGAAATGGAGGAAAAG
>DVFT01000196.1 GCA_018713105.1 Candidatus Limivivens merdigallinarum
GATAGATAGCTGCAACATCTGAATATGCGTAGGAAGCATGAGCTGCTGCATGATTACCATCCATGGTTTTCATCTTTCTAGCCATTTTGTTATTCCTCCTTATTTTTCATGACAATAGAGGGTCCGCAGGGCGCACCTCTATTCTACGTGGTTTATATTGAAGTGATATAAAACCATCACGTCATATGTCTTAAATATAACATATTTATCACAAAAAGTCCATTTCCTTATGAAGGGAAAATGGATTTTTTCATGTTTTTTTGGCTGTACATGTTTCTATGGGAGCCAGCCAAATGCACCGCATCTTCAGGCACAGTTTGGAATGTTCGCCGCCTTCAGCCCCTTTGACACAGCGCCTCCCACTACGAAGGCTAGAAAGACCGAGATACCATCTTTCACAAGATAAGGTGCAGACACCAAAAGAAAAGCTTCCATCCATCCGCTCCCCATCACAAGGCTAAACTGAAGAATCCCCAAAGCATGGCAGGACGCAAGCCCCAGAGCCGCCATCCATAGTCTCCAAAGCCCTTTCTTTTCCTTTCCAACTCCCGTCAGAAATGCAAGGGGCAAAAAACCGATCAGAAATCCTCCGGTAGGGCCGATCACCGCGCCAAGCCCCGCACCAAAATTGGAAAATACCGGAAGCCCCGCAGCACCAAGAATCAGGTAGAGCAAAACGGAAAGCGTCCCCAGCTTCCATCCCAAAATACAAGCACACAAAGCGACTGCAAGGGTCTGCAACGTCACAGGTACACCGCTGGGCATGGGAATGGACAGCTGTGATAACACTGCCAAAAGAGCCGTCATCATCCCAGTCATCACCAGGTGTGTGGTTGTCTTTTTTCCGGTTACTTGATTTTTCTCTGTTTTTGTTTTCATCTGTCAGCCCTCATTTGTAAACCATTCTTTTATTTTGGTTTACATTATAGGCAAAAAAGAAAGAAATGTCAACCTCTATGAAAATAAAAGTAAACATTTCTTTTTCTTCGTCTACGCCAAATCCTTGCAGACATCCACCCATCCCTTTGCACGGGAGCACTGCATCAGTTCTTCAAGGCTCAATTTCACCGCACTGTTGGCACTGCCAGCTGCAGGATAAACAGTCTCAAACCGTTTCATGGAATCATCCAGATAAACCTCCGCCGATTCCGGGTTTGCAAAAGGACAGACGCCGCCGATCTGGTGACCTGTATAAGCTTCCACTTCCTCCGCCGTGAGCATCTTCGCTTTCATTCCGAAGGTGTCTTTGTATTTCCGATTATCAATTCTGGCGTCTCCCGCCACCACAATGATCAAGGCATGATCCTCCTTCTTGAAAGACAAGCTTTTTGCAATCCGTGCTGGCTCCACCCCCACTGCATGGGCTGCCAGCTCCACGGTAGCGCTGCTCTCCTCAAATTCCCGGATCCGATCTGCCAGCCCGTACCCCTTCAAATACGCTTTTACTTGTTCGATTGCCATATTCTGTTCCTCCTTAGGTCTGGTACCGTAAAAAAGATCGTGAAACAGCCTCAAAAAGCCGCTCCACGATCCCTGTTCTTATTCGAATAATCTCTGCAAAACTCCTCGTTAAATCAAGGTCTTTACAAATTCCTTGGACGGGCTGGGGATTACTGCGTAATCCAGCATCGTTCCTTCGTCCTTCAGATGAGCCACGGAGGATTCCACTGCTTCTGTCACGGCTGCTACGCTGCCGGTAAGCAAAACATAGGATTTTCCACACATACCTCTACAAAGGCGTACCTCGAACACGTCAACCTCTGCCGTCTTCGCTGCATGGTCCGCAGATACGATCGCGGATGCACCGGTAAAGGTCTCAATTACGCCCAAAGCCTGAATATCATCGATTTCTGCTGTGCAGTGCAATGCCTGATACAGAGATTCGTGAGGATTGCCCAACACGAAGCTGTCGATCAGACTCTCCGGATAAGTTTTCAATGCGGCATCCACGGAGACTCTAACTGCACTCAAGTCGCCGGTAAACAGGATGATGAACTTACCGGGACATACGGTCTGAGCTTCCAGAAGCTCGACTTCTGCTGTTTTTACAATAAGATCTGCTGCCTTGATACCGGAGGAAACAGTCTTATATTCTACCATTCCAATCGCTTTCATCGTTTTCATCTCCATTATGCTTTAATACTTACAAAATTGTCGGTTACTGCTGTAACGGTTCCGGCAATACTTGCATGCAGGCAGGTTCCCAAAGCGCCTTCCGGCGGAGCGGCGATCTGCTGTCCCACTGCAACTCTGTCTCCCACTTTCACAGAGGGTACACAGGGTGCGCCGATATTCTGGCGGAGCATCAGCTTCACCTCTTTGATATCAGACGGACATGCCGTCAGCGGCGCGGGTACGTCGAAGGAAGCCAGCCCCAGACGGTGAACCAGCCGATGCTCCGGAACTCTCCGCTCTTCGCGCATCGGATTCACTTCCCGGTTTGGCTTGTCCGGAATACGGACGCCTTTTGCACGCAAACCAGCTTTGTACTGATCCAAAAGCCTTCTTGGAGACAGATCCTGATGACAGGAATACATTTCACACAGACCGCAGGAGCAGCAGAAGAAGGAATTCAAAAACGGTTCCACGTCATATGTAAGACCATTTCCGATCGCTCTCATAAAGGTATGAGGCTCAATGGACTGGCCAAGAAGATTTCTCGGGCAAAGACTGGTACACATAGAACACTGCGAGCAGACGCTCATGGCATTTCTGATATCCAGCTTTGCTGTCCTCTTCCTCTTTGTAATCGGAGGACAGCTGGGCGGAAGCACCAGGATTGCTTTCGTCGTCTTCGTCACGATATCGTTCATGGAACAGATACGCCCGGTCATCGGACCGCCCATGAGAATCTCATACTCATCCGTGGAGGTTCCTCCCGCCATCTCGATCAATTCTTTTACGGTAATTCCCACCGGGACCTCTACCGTCAGCGGCTTATTTACCAATCCGGCTACCGTGAGGAATTTCGTCACTACGTTCGTCCCACTGGTCACTTTACGGTAGGTATTCAATACTGTCTCCACGTTCACCACGACACAGCCAACCATGATCGGAATCTTACCCTGGGGCACGACTCTCTTGGTAGTCTCATAAATCAGGACAACCTCGTCGCCCGCCGGATAGATATCCGGAAGAATGTGAAGACGGAGCTTTCCATAATCTCCAATGATACTGTTCACTGCTTCGATTGAGGCTGTGTAGGATCTCTTCACCGCAAGGATTCCTTCTTTTGCACCCATTGCTTCCACCAGCATCTGCATGCCCGAAAGAATTTCGTTGGTGTGTTCCACCATGAGCTGGCGGTCAACCTTCATCAGCGGTTCGCATTCTGCACAGTTCAAAATCACGGTATCTGCCTTGTCAGAAAGCTTTGCATGGGTGGGAAAGCCAGCGCCGCCAGCGCCTACGACACCGCCGTCAAATAAAGCGTTTTTCAAATCTAACATATTAATCATGTTCTTACTCCAACCTATTCTACTATGACTATTTTCTGCGGGTCATCCACGATACCAACAATACATGCGTCAACTGGCGAATTTGGGTCTCCACAACCGACTCTTGCAGAGCTTCCTGTTGCCACAAGCACCAGTTCCCCGATCCCTGCGCCCACATCGTCGATGGCAACAATCCGGTCACTTCCATCTACTTCCATCTTTTCCATGGTATCCACGATCAGGAATTTATTACCTACAAGATTTCTGTTTTTTCTTGTACAAATAACAGTTCCAACTACTTTGCCAATAATCATAATTTGTACCAAGCCTTTCACGCGGAAACCCTATTTCCGCTCTATTTAATCAAATATCCCATGTCCTTGGTGATGCCAAGACCGTTCGCCTCATCCGTGTCGATGTGCATTTCCAGGTCAAAGGTGGGATCAATACGGATGGGCACATCCTCAAAGGTACCGCCCCGTCCGCTCTCAAAGCGCACCTTCACTACCTGGCGGTCCTTCACGCCAAAGCGCTCTGCATCCTTCGGAGACATATGGATGTGACGTTTTGCCACGATACATCCTTCCTTCAGATATACGGCACCTTTGGGTCCTACCAGGGCGATAGGTGCAGATCCAGCCAGATCGCCGGACAGACGCACCGGTGCATTGACGCCCAGCTTGATCGCATCCGTCTTGGATATCTCTACCTGAGACTGTTTACGAACCGGTCCCAGTACGCGGACATTCTCGATGGCACGAAGTTTGGTACCGATCAGGGTGACACATTCCTGTGCAGCAAACTGTCCGCCCATCAGATCTTTTTTCTTATGGAGTTCATAGCCTTTTCCAAAAAGCGTCTCCAGATCCGCCTGGCTTAAATGCACATGGCGGGCGGACACGCCGATGGGAATACGGTCTTCTGTATTATATACATCTACATTGCGCAGCTGCTCCATGACAACTTTTGCAATCTCATTCACTAATTGTTCCTGCATAATCCATCCCTCTCTCTTAGGATTACCTTTAAAGACGAGCGACGGATACTATGATAGCACCCGCCGCATGTCACTTTCTTTATGCCTGAGGCAGAATCTTTTCTACGTCGTTGTGCGGTCTCGGGATTACGTGAACAGCGATCACCTCGCCGAGTCTCTCTGCGGCAGCGCTTCCTGCCTCTACAGCAGACTTCACAGCTCCAACATCACCGCGCACCATAACGCTTACCAGACCGGAACCGATCTTCTCTGTGCCTACCAGAACTACGTTCGCAGCTTTGAGCATTGCATCAGCAGCCTCGATAGAAGCAACAAGCCCTCTGGTTTCAATCATTCCTAATGCTTCCTGTGTCATTCTTTTTTCCTCCTTAAATGCCGGTTTCCTCTCGTTTTTCATCGGCCAAACATGTTACCTCAAACACTCCTCAAGACTGGTCAAGATCCCTAAGATACGGATACTTTTTCCTGCTGACTTCAATCAGCTTCCAGGTCTCTTCGTGTGGGTTTGCGATTACTGCGGAAGCAACAACGTGGCCCACGGCTTTATGCTTGGCAGCTTCCACTGCTTCCGATACCGCGGCAACATCCCCCTGGACGATGAGCGTTACCAAGCGCCCGCCTAATTTCTTTTCCCAAGTAAGGAATTTGACTTCTGCTGTCTTCAACATGACATCCAACGCCTCAATGGCATCCGTGCAATTAGGCAGCTCAACTAATCCAATCGCTTTCATATGTGCTTCCTTTTACCTTTATTTTTATTCTTAGATGGTCGGCAGAATCTTTTCTACGTCGTTGTGCGGTCTCGGAATTACATGAACGGCTACCAGCTCACCCAGTCTTCCTGCTGCTGCTCCGCCAACCTCAGTAGCTGCCTTTACAGCTCCAACATCGCCGCGTACCATAACCGTTACCAGACCGGAACCAATCTTCTCTGTACCGATCAGAGTAACGTCAGCTGCTTTCACCATCTGGTCAGAGGCCTCGATTGCAGCTACAAGCCCTCTAGTTTCTACCATTCCTAATGCTTCCTGTGTCATGTCTTATATCCTCCTTAAAGATACCTACAATCATCATTTTTTTCATTCTATCGCATTTTCCTTCGCTTTGCAAGCTTAGGATGTTAGATTGCGCTGATCCTGAGCATTTTTTCCGTCTCAATGTCCGGTCCGGAGATGATATATTGGGATACCACGCCCGTAATGCTCTCAGCGGCACGTGCCGCCGCTTCCATTGCCGCTTCTACGTCAGCTACGCTGCCCCGGATCTTCAGGCAGGTGATGAGGGGTACTGGCAACGCATCTGCATTGGCAGGTTTATTCTTGTCGATGGACTGTATCGTAACGTTCGCTGCCTTTGCCGCCGCATCTGCCGCCACAAAAGCTGCCACGCAGCCGAATACTTCCAAAAGCCCTGCTGCCTCCTGCATAGCCTTTCACTCCTTTCAGCTTACTCGTTGATAATGGCAATCTTAAGTCCGGCCATAGCCAGATTGGTCTCATGTGCTTCGTTGATCTGATCCAGCGGGAATCTGTGGGTAATCAGCTCGCTCATCGGAAGACCGATCTGTTTTGCGCTCTTCAGGAAATCAAACGTGGTTGCATAATCTCTCAGAGTATATACCCAAGAGCCCACGATGGTAATTTCTTTGGAGCAGATATCGAAATGCGGGTTGATGGTCGCGTCTCCACCATTGATGAAGAATCCCAGCTCACATAAACCTCCGCCGTTGCGGATAAATTTGTAAATATTGGCATGTGCCACCGGAGAACCGGTACACTGGAATGCAAAATCTGCAGGGTGACCGCCGAACGCATCCTTTACTGCGCCTGCAAGAGCTTCGATTCCCTTGTAGTCCTTAAAGTTCACCGTCATGCCTGCGCCCATCTTCTTTGCAAAGTCAAGACGTTTCTGCTCGCCATCCACTGCACAGATATTCTGAACGCCCATGGTTTTCAGGATTGCGATGCAGATCAGACCGATCGGTCCGCAGCCCTGTACAACTACGCGGCTGTTGAATCTTAAGATTCCAGTGCTCTTCGCTCTCTCCACTGCGTGAATCAATACGGCGCATGGCTCGATGAGGATACGGGAATCCAGATCCAGGTCGCTTACATTGAAGAACGTGGAGCCGAAGCTTCCGCCTCTGATCAGAATATAGTCAGAGAACCATCCATTCAGATGTACATCGTCATCCGGAAGGAGTCCGTATACGTCAGCTCCGCCTACATTCTTTTTGTTCAGGTCGTACATGGTGATTTCCGGATCATCTTTGAAGATCATACAAGTAACAACCTTGTCGCCTACTTTAACCGGTTTTCCAGCGGTATCGGTCTTTACATTTTTACCCATTTTCACAATCTCGCCGGTTCCTTCATGACCCAGAGCAACCGGGATCAGCCCGAACGGATCTTTTTTGAATTCATGGGCATCGGTACCGCAGATACCGCATCCTTCTACCTTTACCAGGATGTCGTCATCGCCGACTTCCGGGATCGGGAATTCTTTGATATCATAATGCTTTAAAGCAGTCAGCATTGCAACTCTTGCAGTCTTGGGGATCTCCCCGCTTGCTGCTTTCGGAGCAGCCGGCGTTTCCTGGGCAGCCGGAGCACCTTTCATTTCTGCTAAAACCTGTTTTACGATTTCTTCAATATTCATTTCCACGTTTATCACTCCTTATCTGATGCAAAGCGCATCGCCCAAAACACATCTTCTTGCTTTCGTGAAGCTCTTCGCAGAGGTCAGCCCCTCGCCTGTACGGCTACAGATTGTGAAGGTCGGGTAACCCTCTCCGCCAAATCCAAGTGCCGCATAAGACGGAGCATTCTTCACAAAGATTGCTGTATCCAGAGCCCTTCCGTATTTTGTCAGGTTATTCACATTGGTGGAATGCATGTGGGCTGAATGACGGTTTCCATGTTCCAGTTCCACTGCAACCTGGATTCCTTCGTCTACATTCTTCACGCGGACGATTCCAAGGATTGGCATCATAAGTTCTGTCCAGATCAGCGGATGTGTCTTCTCACCTTCAAAGATGATGCAGCGCACATCGTCTCCCACTGTCACGCCGATCTTGCCAAGAAGGACTTTGGCGCTTCTTCCCACGCATTTCCTGCTGATGATTTTCTTTCCGTTCTTCTCTTCCAGAACAGTATCAACCAGCTTCTGAACTTCTTCCGGGCTTGCATGGTAACAGCCGTTCTGCTCCATGTGATAAATGAGCTCGTCCGCAATCATATCAACTGCGATGACTTCCTTTTCCGCAATACACGGAAGGTTGTTGTCAAAGGTACATCCATTGACGATATCTGCTGCTGCCTTCGGGATATTTGCCGTCTCATCTACCAGAACCGGAGGATTGCCGGCGCCTGCTCCCATCGCTCTCTTTCCTGAGGAAAGAACTGCCGTCACAACGCCCGGGCCGCCGGTAGCGCAGAGCATATCGATATCTTTATGTTTGAATATGTAATTGCTGACTTCCATGGTGGGCTCTTCTACTGCCGTCACGATATTTTCCGGGCCGCCCACTTCGATGCTGGCACGGTTTACCATGTCGATGGCAAGGTTGGAACATTTCTTAGCGCTTGGATGCGGCATGAATACAACTGCATTCCCTGCTGCCACCATGCCGATGGAGTTGCAGATGACAGTACAGGTCGGGTTGGTGGACGGGCAGACAGCTCCGATCACTCCCCAGGGACCCATCTCGGTGAGCGTCAGCCCACGGTCTCCGGACCATGCGATGGTACTTAAGTCCTCCGTACCCGGAGTTTTCTCTGCCACCAGCTGGTGTTTGATAATCTTATGTCCCACATTGCCCATGCCTGTCTCTTCGACAGCCAGTTCAGACAACATTTTTGCGTTCTCAAGAGTTTTCTTACGGATATTGGCGATGATCTTCTCACGGAACTCCAGAGGCATCGGCTGGATCTCTTTCTGAGCTGCCTTTGCTGCCGCAATCGCTTCATCCGCGGTTTTGAAGATTCCTTTCAGCTTCTGACCGCTGGAAGCAGGAGCTTCTGCCGGTGAGTTGGTCGCCATTCCTTTCAAGACGCTCCGAACAATATTCTGAATTTCTTGTTCGTTAATAGCCATAATGGAGCCTCCTTAAATTTATTTCATCTGAGCCAAAATTTTCTTGGTAACTTCTGCTACAAGTTTCTCTACATCAGCATCCTTGCTGCCGCCGCAGGAGCATGCACCGTCACAGGCATGGCATCCTTTGCCCGGTCCGTTGAGCTCAGCGCAGATGTTTGCCGGATGTTTGCCCGGCAGACCCATTTTTCTTCTGATCTCGTAGAGTTTCTGGATCTGCTCTTTATCGAATTCCTTCGGACCGCCCAGCATTTTGGACTGATACAGAAGCTGCGCATAGAATTCTACGGATTCCATCTTCATGTAAGCTGCCAGAAGGTCGGTACTCCAGGTCAGTGCTCCGTGGCTTTCCAGAAGAACTGCATCATAGTACGGAAGGTATTTCTCTACATTGTCCGGAATCTCATTGGTGGACGGAGTACCATACTCAGCGATGGGCACGCATCCAAGAGCGATGACTGCTTCCGGCATAATCGGCTGGGTCAGAGGAATGCCTGCGATTGCAAAAGAAGTCGCATAGCAGGGATGTGCATGTACAACAGCTCCTACATCTGGTCTCTTTGCATAAACTCTCATGTGCATTTTAATCTCAGATGACGGACGGAAATTTCCGTTAGCCTGAAGCACATTGCCCTGTGCATCCACTTTGCAGATGTACTCCGGAGTCATGAATCCTTTTGAGACACCGGTCGGGGTGCAGAGGAATTCATTGTCATTAAGTTTT